>NZ_FOXB01000001.1 GCF_900115615.1 Hydrogenimonas thermophila
GCTGGTGAACTGATAGAGGCAGGAATGCCAAGAGCCGTATTGTGGAACAATGCAAAAGATAAAAAAGTTCCCATTGATATCTTTATCGTCTCGACACTTCAAAAAGCCTATAACGATTTTGTTATCGATAAACTTGTAGAGTTTTTTGGTGAAGAAAAAGTGCTTACTGCTTTGATCAAGCATAGAGATCATCTATCTGATAGACTGATACAAAGTGTGCTTTCTCATATCAAGACACTTCCTCAAAGCGCATGATTAATCCTCAAACAAACACACTTCTGAAGCGATTCAAAGAGATTCCGCTTTTTAAAGAATATCGAGCGATTCTGATTGGCGGTACCGCTTTGGCGTATCATGTTGGACACAGAGAGAGTTTCGATCTGGATATCTGTTTTCCTTTCGCAGATACGCTACCGACATTGGATTTTTTAACTCAATTTGAAAATGTGATTCCTATCGAGTTTGACCAGGGCATTATTGATACGGCTATCAATGAAGGCGGCGATATCCACGAAATAATGCAGCGTTTCATCATCGATGGAGTTAAAGTCGATTTTATGATCAATCCTTCCAGCAACATTTATGAAAGTGAAATACTCCAAAAAGATGATGCCCTCCCTTATGGGTCATTACATATCGCTTCGATAGAAAGTATTTTCAAACTTAAATCCCTATTGCTTCTCGATCGTAATAAGATCCGGGATCTTTATGATGTGGTTTATCTGATCAAACACAAAGGATTTACCGGAAAAAATCTAATCGAAACGATCAGATACTATCGTATCACTTATCTTCCCGAAGATATTGTTCAACTGATCCAAGCAAAAAAAGAAGATCCGTTTGATACGGAGGGAGTAGAGAATCCGGCGATAGAGCTTGTGGAGTATGAAGTACTCAAACAAACTCTTTTAGAAGAATTACTCAAACAATTAGGGTGAACTACCAATTGCTAAAGACAATTAGGTAGTGAAATTAATTGTAAAAAGCATAATAAGCAGGTCAAAGGTTTACTTTTTCAATTAACCAACTTTAATCATCTTCAAAGTCAAATCAAAATAAAATACAACACTTAATTATAACTTCCAAAGGACTTTAGTTAAAATGAAACTAAGCATGGTAGGCACCGGCTACGTAGGTCTGGTAACAGGCACCTGCTTTGCCGAGATGGGCAATAGCGTAATCTGCGTAGATATAGATGAAAACAAAATAGAAAAACTAAAACAAGGTATTATTCCCATCTATGAGCCGGGCCTAGAGAGTATGGTCAAAGAGAACTATAAAAAAGGTACTTTGGAATTTACTACAGACATTAAAGAGGCTCTAAAAAAATCAGATGTCATCTTCATAGCAGTTGGAACCCCTCAAGGTGAAGATGGAAGTGCAGATTTACAATATGTCCTAAAAGTTGCCCAAGATATTGGTAAATATATGACTCATAAAATGATTGTAGTAGATAAATCAACTGTTCCAGTAGGAACTGCTGATAAAGTAAAAGAGACAATCCAAAAAGAGTTAGATAAACGTAAAGTAAATATTCCTTTTGAAGTAGTAAGTAACCCAGAATTCCTAAAAGAGGGCTCTGCTATTGAAGATTTTATGAAACCAGATCGTGTAGTAATCGGTGCTGAAAATGAAGAGACTTTGGAAGTTATGAAAGAACTATACGCTCCATTTACCCATAACCACGAACGCTTCATAGCAATGGATGTAAGAAGCGCTGAGATGACTAAATATGCAGCTAACGCAATCTTGGCTACAAAAATTAGCTTTATGAATGAGATAGCAAACATCTGTGAAAGAGTAGGAGCAGATGTAAATAAAGTACGCATAGGAATAGGAAGCGATAAACGTATAGGCTATAGTTTCATCTATCCAGGTTGCGGTTACGGTGGAAGCTGTTTTCCTAAAGATGTTCAAGCTCTAAATAAAATAGCTCTAGATGCAGGATATAAACCAAGAATTATCCAAGCAGTAGAAGAGGTAAACAGAGATCAAAAAAGAGTACTTGCCCAAAAAGTAATAAAAAGATTTGGTGAAGATTTAAATGGAAAAACATTTGCCATCTGGGGACTTAGCTTTAAACCTGAAACTGATGATATGAGAGAGGCTAGCTCTATTACAATCATAAATGAACTCACTAAAAGAGGTGCTAAAATAAAAGCTTACGATCCTAAAGCAATGGATGAAGCAAAAGAGTTTTACCTAAAAGATAATCCAAACGTAGAATATACTCAA
This sequence comes from Hydrogenimonas thermophila, assembly GCF_900115615.1. Classification (NCBI taxonomy): domain Bacteria; kingdom Pseudomonadati; phylum Campylobacterota; class Epsilonproteobacteria; order Campylobacterales; family Hydrogenimonadaceae; genus Hydrogenimonas; species Hydrogenimonas thermophila. The sequence continues at coordinate 2,236 of NZ_FOXB01000001.1, forward strand.
AGCAAATATGATGCACTAAACGGTGCTGATGCAATGCTTTTGGTTACAGAGTGGAAAGAGTTTAGAAGCCCTGACTTTGATGAGATGAAACAGAGACTGAAAAATCCTATCATCTTTGATGGACGAAACCAGTATAACATTGAGAAGATGAATAAAAAAGGGTTTGAGTATTATCAGATTGGGGTGCCAGAAAGTATATGAGGAACTATTAATGAGTAATTACAATATAAATATAAAAAATCCAAAAATAGCAATAATAGGTCTAGGTTACGTAGGGCTTCCCCTTGCCCACGCATTCAGCGCTAAATTTAAAGTAGTAGGTTTTGATATTGCTCAAAGCAGAATAGATGAACTCAGAAATGGTTACGATAGAACCTTGGAGTTAAGTGAAGAGCAGGTTAAAGAAGCTATCTCCAATGGAATGGAGTTTACAAATCAATTAGAAGATATTAAAGATTGCAACATCTACATAGTAACAGTTCCAACTCCAATAGATGAGCATAAAACCCCAGACCTGACACCGCTGAAAAAAGCGAGTGAAACCATAGGAAAAGTTCTGAAAAAAGATGATATTGTAATCTATGAGTCAACTGTTTACCCAGGAGCTACAGAAGAGGTTTGTGTTCCTATCTTGGAAAAAGTAAGCAGACTAAAATTTAATGAAGACTTTTTCTGTGGCTACTCTCCTGAGCGTATAAACCCAGGCGATAAAGAGCATACAGTTACAAAAATCTTAAAAGTAACATCTGGTTCAACTCCAGAGGTTGCAAAATTCATAGATGATCTATATAAAAGCGTAATAAGTGCAGGAACCCATTTGGCTCCAAGCATAAAAGTAGCAGAAGCTGCTAAAGTCATAGAGAATGCCCAACGAGACATAAACATAGCATTCGTAAATGAATTGGCTCTTATCTTTGATAAACTGGGCATAGATACACAAGATGTCTTAAAAGCAGCCGGAACAAAGTGGAACTTCTTACCTTTTAAACCAGGACTTGTAGGAGGTCACTGCATAGGAGTTGATCCTTACTACCTAACATACAAAGCAAAAGAGGTAGGCTACCATCCAGAAGTCATTCTAGCAGGTAGAAGAATAAATGACAATATGGGAATTCATGTAGCTAACAAAGTAGTAAAACTGATGATCCACAAAGGTCACACCATAAAAGGCTCCAGAGTATTAGTACTTGGAATAACATTTAAAGAGAATTGTCCAGACATCAGAAACAGTAGAGTAATAGATGTCATTAGAGAGCTTCAAGAGTTTGGTTGCAATGTAGATGTTTATGATCCTTGGGCGGATAAAGAAGAAGTAAAAAGAGAATATGATATTGATCTTTTACAAATAACTAATAACCAATTACCAATAACAAATTACAACTCTATCATTTTAGCAGTGGCACATAATGAATTTAAAAAACTAAATGATATAATCCAAAATTTAAATTCGGATATTAAAGACTCTTTAGTAGTTTATGATATTAAAGGAATTTTAGATAAAAATAGTGTTGACAATAGATTATAGTTTAAATATAAGGATAAGTTAAATGTTACCAACTAAAATGTTAATAGGCTTTTTTTTAATTTATATTTCAATATTTTTTATTGATTTTAGAAAAAATAAAGCTTTAACTGTTTTACTTTTTTTAATAGGAATATTTTATTCACTTAAAAATATATAATTTTAAATAAGAAAATAAGGAATATTATTTGCATGAAAGGCATCATTTTAGCAGGTGGAAGCGGAACAAGACTTTACCCTGTAACTAAGACTATAAATAAACAACTACTTCCAATTTACGATAAACCTATGATCTACTATCCGCTTTCAGTTTTGATGCTTGCAGGGATAAAAGATATTTTACTTATCTCAACTCCAAAAGATTTATCAAGATTTGAAGAGTTATTGGGTGATGGTGGCAATTGGGGGATCAACCTTTCCTATAAGGTACAGAAATCACCAGATGGTTTAGCAGAAGCGTTTATAATAGGTGAAGAGTTTATAGGTAAAGATAGTGTTTGCTTGATTTTAGGTGATAATATCTTTTATGGGCAAGGGTTTTCTCCTGTTCTTCAGAGATCAGCTAAATTAGAAGATGGAGCTATTGTTTTTGCATACCAAGTAAAAGATCCACAACGATTTGGTGTAGTAGAGTTTGATGAAAATAGACAAGCAATAAGCATAGAAGAGAAACCCAAAAAACCAAAATCAAACTTTGCTGTTACTGGTTTATATTTTTACGATAATGATGTAGTTGAGATTGCTAAAAATGTTAAACCTTCAGATCGTGGTGAATTAGAGATCACATCTGTAAATGAAGAGTATCTAAAAAGAAGAAAGTTAAAAGTAGAGCTTTTAGGGCGCGGGTTTGCTTGGTTAGATACAGGAACGCACGATAGTTTAATAGATGCAAGTCAATTTGTACAGACAATCGAGCATCGTCAAGGTTACAAAATAGCCTGTTTAGAAGAGATAGCTTACCGAAATGGATGGATAGATAAAGAGAAGGTACTTGAAATTGCAAAGCCATTAAGTAAAAATGGATATGGCAAATATCTTCAAGAATTGGTGAAATAGTATGGCTAAAATAGATAAAGTTAAAGAATTTATTGGTTTTTTAAAAGCTGTTTTTATTACATCTATTGTTATTATGTCTTCGTTAATAGCATATTTATATAATAAAAACATTGAAGATAATTATTTGGTTGTGGTTGCACTATTGATTGATTTTGTTATTATCGTGTTATTGTTTAAAAAAATAATCAAAGAGATAAATCTATTGGAGGACTTATAATGAATGCATTTGAAATAGGGTTAAGTATAGGTATGGTTGCATTAATATATATTACATACGAAATACTAAAATATGAACCGTTAAATGAAAAGTAGTAATAGTAATATACTTATAACCGGTGGAGCAGGATTCATAGGAAGTAATTTCATTCCATACTTTTTAGAAAAGTATCCAAACTATAAACTCATAAACTTAGATCTTCTAACTTACGCAGGAAACCTTGAAAACTTAAAAGAGGTAGAAGAACATCCAAGATATAAGTTCATAAAGGGAAATATCTGCAATAGAGAGTTGGTAGAGTATATATTTAAAGAGTATGACATAAGAGGTGTCATTCACTTTGCAGCAGAGAGTCATGTAGATAACTCTATAAAAAACCCAGGGGTCTTTGTAGAGACAAATGTAAATGGAACATATACCCTTATAGATGTAGCAAAAAATTACTGGATGGAAAAACCATTTACTTACAAAAAAGAGTATGAAAATTGTAGATTCCACCATATATCTACAGATGAAGTTTATGGAACATTAGGAGAGACTGGACTATTTACAGAAGAGACTCCATACGCACCAAACTCTCCATACAGTGCAAGTAAAGCAAGTAGCGATATGATAGTAAGAAGCTACCACCATACTTACGGCTTAAATACAATCATAACAAACTGTTCAAACAACTACGGACCAAAACAGCACGATGAAAAACTCATACCAACTATCATAAGAAATGCTTTGCAAGGAAATCCCATACCAATCTATGGAGATGGGAAAAATATAAGAGACTGGCTATATATACTAGATCACTGTAAAGGAATAGACTTAGCTTACCATAAAGGCAAAGCAGGAGAGACCTACAACATAGGAGGAAGAAACGAAAGAACAAACATCTATATAGCAGAAAAAATTTGTGAAATATTAGATGAACTTCTACCTATAGAAAAAAATAAAAAATTTAATTCATCATCTATCATCCATCATCCATCATCTTACAAAAGTTTAATAACCTTTGTACCTGATCGTCCCGGTCACGATAGACGCTATGCTATAGATGCTACTAAAATAGAAAAAGAACTTGGCTGGAAAGCAGATGAAAATTTTGAAAGTGGAATAGTTAAAACAGTAAAGTGGTATTTGGAGAAATATTTATGAAAATTCTACTAAGTAATACGATAATAAGGTTATAAAAAGATATGCAATTAACTTTTTTTGTCATTCCAAATAATACTTGCTTTCCAGAAACTGGAAAATCTCAAGTATATTTAAGAATAGATAATTGGAATGATTATAGTTATAAAACTTTGTATGAGATTGTTTTATTTGATGAAAAAGGCAACAAGCGTGAATTAGGATATGTAAAAATTGCTAATTTTGGTCAAACTACAGAAGAGAGAATAGAGTTACCAAAACAGTTTGAATTTTTGGATGAAAGATTTTTTTCTTTAGGTCAAAGTGATCATTATTATTCGACTCTTATGACACTAGAACGACAATTGAGAGAAAAGTTTCTTAGAAATATAAATGATATAGTTTTTAATGAAGAACTGCTTAAAAAGGCTTTAGACGAGGATGTAACAACTACATCATTACTTCGAGATACTAGTTTAACCACTATAAAAGGACAGTACCGACGAATACTTAATGACGGTGCCATACTTACTAGATATAATTTTGCGTATGAAACAAAACAAACAAATAATGAAGCTGGGTATAGATTGGAATTTAAGGTAGAGCCAGAATCTAATCCACCTACAAATATTCATGTACTCATAGGTAGAAATGGTGTAGGTAAAACACATCTGTTAAACAATATAGTTAAAACACTTATCAAAGAACCAAGCAATAAAGGTAGATTTGATTATATATCTGATAAGCAGAATGAAGGATATTTTTTCTCAAGAGTTGTTTCTGTGTCATATAGTGCATTTGATCCATTTAAACCATATATAAAAACAGAGGGTTTAAGATATGAATATATTGGCTTAAAAGAGATTAGAAAAGATAATATAACATCATTAAAAAATCGCGATCAATTAACAATTGAATTTGTAAAAAGTTTTGAGCACTGTTTTCATGTGGGCAAAAAAGATAGATTAAAAAAAGCTATATCATCTTTAAACTCAGATCCGTTATTTGAAGAGCTTGAGATAACTTTATTATTAGAACAAAATTGGGATGAAAATAAGATTAAATATATATTTGATAGATTAAGTTCTGGACATGCTATTGTCTTGCTCACTATTACCAAGTTAGTAGAAACTTTGGAAGAAAAAACTTTATTACTTTTAGATGAACCAGAGGGGCATTTACATCCACCACTTTTGTCTGCTTTTATAAGAACACTATCTGATATTTTAAAAGATAGAAATGCTGTTGCTATTGTTGCTACTCATTCACCTGTAATAGTTCAAGAGGTACCACGCAGTTGTGTTTGGAAATTGAGTAGATTTGGCTTAGAAGCAAAAGCTGAAAGAGTAGATACGGAAACTTTTGGAGAAAATATAGGGACATTAACTCGTGAAATATTTGGTTTGGAGGTTAGCAAATCTGGTTTTCATAAGCTATTAAAAGATGATGTTGAAAATGGATTAACTTATGAGCAAATAATTCAAAAATATAGTAATCAATTAGGTTTTGAAGCAAGGCTATTACTTAGGGCTTTATTGTCTGATAAGGATATTTTTTAATGATATATATAGCTTTTTCCGATGAGATAAAACCAGTAAAAAGTTATATGACTTGTGTCCATAGTATAAAAAAATCTATAGATAAAGATAAGTATTATAGAGTAGTTATAAACTATGCACTTATGGTAAAAAAATATATAAGGTATGCTATAAATGGCGACTTATATATTTTTAGTAATCATAAGGGAATGTTGTCTTATAAAAATCTTTTTAACACTGACGATATATCAACAGATGATTTGAAAAATTTATATACTAAAATGGTTGACAATAAAGAACCAAGAAAAATATATAACAAATTAATCTCATTGGCTCCATTAGATAGATGTCCATACTGTGGTATAGGACAAGTTAGCACACTTGATCATTATTTACCAAAAAGTAAGTTCCCAACTTTTTCTGTTTTACCTTACAATTTAGTTCCATCTTGTAAAGATTGCAATACTGGAAAAGGTCAAAGTTTTACAACTGTAAAAGAAGAGCAAACTTTACATCCATATTATGATGATTTTACAAAAGAGCAGTGGCTGTTTGCAGAAGTACAAAAAACTTCTCCAGTATCTGTAAAGTTTTTTGTAAAGGCTCCAAATAAGTGGGATGATACTGATAAAAAAAGATTGGAGAGCCATTTTAAAAACTATAATTTAGCTAAAAGATTTGCCATAGAAGCTTCTAATGAGTTAGCAACTATTAGAGAAGAATTTAAACTTTTTCTAATGAGTGAACAAGATAGAAAGTCGGAATTAAATAAAAGATTTATGACTTATAATAAAAGATACATAAATTCTTGGCAAACAGCCTTGTATCAAGCATTGGTAAATAGTGATTGGTATTGTAAATATGAACTTTAAAATACAAATTATATATCGGTATATTTTATTCAAATATACTATAATTGCTAATATTAAATAAGGTTATTAAAATTAATTAACAAGGTATTTTCAATGAATAAAAAAATAATGGTTATAGGTGGTGGTAAGTGGCAAATTCCAATAATAAAAAAAGCAAAAGAATTAGGCAACTATGTAATATGTACAAATTTATATAAAGATTCTTTAGCTTTTAAATATGCAGATAAATCTTTTGTTGTAGATGTTTTGGATAGAGAAAAAAATTTAGAAATTGCATATAAAATAAAACCTGATGGTATTATAACAGATCAAAGTGATATAGCTGTAAAGACAGTAGCTTATATATCTGATCAATTAGGTTTAAAAGGTGTAGGAACTGATATAGCCGAATTATATACTAATAAATTTAGAATGAGAAAAGAATTAAATGTTAAAAATCTTTTTCATCCGCGATATAAATTATGTGAGTCTTTAGAAGATGTCATTGAATTTTTTAATGAAATACAAAATTCTATAGTAATCAAGCCATTATCAAATCAATCTAGTCGTGGTGTATTTAAAATTGATTCAATTGAAAAATTAAAAGAAAAATTTGATATAACAATGAGTTTTTCTATAAATAATAAAATATTAGTTGAAGAATATATTGGAGGAGTTGAACTAACTGCTGAAGGGTTCAAATCACCTGATAGGCATTATACATTAGCAATTTCAATTAAAGAACATTATAAAAATTTGCCATCAGTTGCTAAATCATTAACTTATAAGTATAAATTTAATGAGTTTGATAAAAAAACTCTTGAAAATATAAATGATAACCTTTTTAGTAAACTTTCTTTTGGTATTACACATGTGGAGTACAAGTATTATAATAGCAAATTTTATCTTATTGAAGCGGCAATAAGAGGTGGCGGGACAAAAATTTCTTCTCATATTATTCCTGTAATATCAGGCGTAGATGTAAATGAATTATTAATCAAATCTGTTTTAGATGAAGAAATTTATATTAAAAAAAATGAAAATAAAAATTTTGTAATTCTAAAATTTTTTGATTTTAAAACTGGTAAAGTATTAAAAATTCATGGGATAGAATATCTAATTAATAATAAAAATATTATTGATTTTGATTTTGAATTTAAAGAAGGTGATTTTATTTCATCGCCAAATGATGATAGAAGTAGATTAGGGTATTTTATAGCATATGCAAATTCAGAAGAAGAATTAGAACATATTGTTAAAAACATTGATAAAAAGGTATACCTAGAATATGTTTAAAATATTTGACTCACATATACATTTTAATATGAAAGAAAAAGATATAGTTAGTGACTTTAAAAAACAAGCAGAAACTTTAGATGGATTTATTTTAATTTTAAATAATCAAGAAGAAAAAAAAATTTTTGAAAAAAATTTTTTAAAAGATTTTATTTATCAATTTCCTTTGTCTGCAATTGCAATCAATTATGAATTAGCAAATTATGAATTTTTAGAAAAGATAAATAATAATGGAATAACTTTAGGTATTAAACTACATCCAAGATTATCCAACATTACAAGAGATAAATTTACAAGAGTTGTAAATGTTATAGAGCAAATTGATCCTGAGTTTATTATTATTGACTGTTTTTACTATGGTTCAAGCCTTGAAACTCATATAAATTTAGATTTGTCAATATATATTGCAAAATATTTTAAAAATAATAAAATACTATTAGCTCATAGTGGTGGACATAAAATTTTAGAATATATGCTTTATACAAGAGATTTAAAAAATATTTATTATGATTTATCTCTTACTTCAAATTATTTAAGATATACTTCTGTAAGATTAGATATGATTAATTTTATAAAATTTAATTACTCTAAGATTTTCTTTGGTTCAGATTACCCAGATTTTAGTATTGAGTCTGCAGTTGATATTTATTTAGATTTAACTAAGGAAGCAAAGCTAAATTATGACAAAATAAACTTGATTTTTGAACAAAACTTTGTATCATTTCTAAATTTGGAGGGTAAATTATGAAAAATCAGATTATAGATTTTATAAAAAGAAATAGAGTTTCATCTACAGAAATAGCAGATTGTTTAGGTAAACAAGGTGCTATATTTAATGCCAATGCAATTAATAAAGGACATTTTGCAGTTGGAAATGTATTTTATGCTTATGCAATTAATGGAACAAACTGGGATGTTCATGAACAAATTCAGACAGTTAATGATGGTGATATAGTTTTTATTGAAGCTTTTGATAATTTAGATAAAGCAATTTTTGGTGATTTGGTTTCAAAATATTTGCTTCTTTATAAACAAGCAAGTGCAATTGTTACAAATGGACTTTTAAGAGATGCACCAAGACTTATAAAAGAAAATTGGAAGATATGGTGCAAAGGATTTAGTCCTGTTGGATATATAAATGATAAGGTTGAGTTAAGTTCAGAGCAAAATAAAATAATAAAAAAACATAAAGAAAAATATCAAGGGGCAATTGCTGTCTGTGATGATACTGGTGTAGTTATTATTCCAAAAGAATATCATACAAAATCTTTTTTAGAAAGAATTGAGTTTATAGAGCAACAAGAAGATATATGGTTTGATTGTATTGATAGGAGAAAATACTCAACATTTGAAACAGTTTGTTTAAAAAAGTATAAAAGTCAATAATTATGAAAGGACTTTAAATAAATTAGATAGGTTATTAGAAAAACAAAGTAAGAGGAAAATCAAAATAACTACAGAGTTTCCTTTTATTGGAAGAGGAAATGTTTTAAGAGATGGGATTATTACGCATTAAAAGATTAATCAAGAGATAGATAAGATTTTAGGGTAAATTATGCAGATAAAAGATGTGTTTGAATTTTATCAAGAGTATATCAAACCGACTTATGCAGAAATAGAATCGAAAAGAAATCAAATATCGATTGAACTTTTGTTTGAAACATATGAATCATTTGATCATCTAAAAAGATTTTATTTTAGATCAAGAAAATTAAAATAAAAAATAAAAATAGTATAAAAGATTTATCTAATTAAAAAAAATTATGAGAAATAATTTTTTATACAAGGAATGAAAATGACACAAGAGATTGAAATAGTAGATGATATAGAAAAAGAAGAGTTGAGTAATATAAGTGAACCATATGATGTGTCTAAAATAGATATTTTAAATGAACCTGAATATGTTGACAGAATGATAAAAAAGTATGAAAATAAAGAGCTTATTTTGAATCCTGATTTTCAAAGAAATGAAGTTTGGAATGATAAACAAAGAAGTAGATTAATTGAATCTATTTTAATAAAAATACCAATTCCAAGTTTTTATATAGATGCAAGAGATGAGAGTAGATGGATAGTTATTGATGGATTGCAAAGATTAAGTAGTATTATAAGATTTACAAAAAATGAATATCCATTGAAAAATCTTGAGTTTTTAAAAGAATTAGAAGGAAAATATTATAAAGATTTAGATAGAAATTATCAAAGAAGAATAGAAGATTATAAGTTGACACTTTATTTAGTCAGACCAAATACTCCAGAGGAAATAGCTCTTAATATTTTTACTCGTATTAACACTTTAGGATCACCTCTTTCTCCTCAAGAATTAAGACATGCTATTTATAATGGTAAATCAACAGAATTATTAAAAGAAATAAGTAATTCAAATATTTTTAAAAAAGTAGTCTCACCAACTTCTGCTATGACAAAAAGGATGGCAGATAGGGAATTAATTCTTAGGTTTTTGGCTTTTAAAATTCATAAATATGAAAATTATCCAAAATCAAATAATTTATCTGTTTTTTTAGCAAATACAATGAAAGGTATTAACGATATGAATGATAAAGAAATTGATAAATTAAAAAATTATGTTTATAGTGCTTTAGAAAAAACTTTTATAGTATTTAATGAATATTCTTATAGAAAAATTTATCTGGTTGATGACAAAAAAAGACCTATAAATAAATCTCTTTTTGAAACAATTAATTATTTCATTGTTGATTATAGTGATGAGTATTTAATTTCTAACAAAAAAGTAATAGAAAAACATTTAAGAGATTTATTAACAAATGATAAAACATTTGAACTTTCTATCTCACGATCAACTAATAATTATGATAATGTAATGTATAGATTTGATAAAATCAAAAATATTTTTAAGGTTTGAAAATGAAAAAAATAACACTAAAAAATTTTAAATGTTTTGAGCATCAAGAAGTGGAATTTAAAAATTTGACTGTATTATCAGGAATAAATGGTAGTGGAAAATCGACTATTATTCATAGTTTGCTTTTATTATTACAAAGTAATCAACCTTATTATAGTTTAGTTTTAAATGGTTATTATCTTGAAGCTGGAGTTGCTAAAAATATTTTGTATCATAATGCAAAAGAAGATATTATTTCTTTCCTTTTAGAGTTTGACAAAGGGAGTGTAGAGTTTAGTTATATGGTTGATGAAGCTAATGAAAGAATTATTTTTAAAAATAAAGATATAAAAAATACTTCAAATGATAAACATTTAGTAACTTCGCAAGAAGAATTTATTATGAGGCGATATTATATAGAAAATTTTGTATCAAAAGTTATAGATTTTATTAGTGCTGATAGGTATGGTCCAAGACTACAATATCCTGTTAGTAATATGAGTAAAAAAGTTGGTAAATTTGGAGAATTTACTCCTTATGTTATCAATGAATATAAAGATGAAATTATTAAAAATAAAAATATTTATTTCAACAAAGAGATTAAAAATAGTTCACTATTAAGTGAAATTAACCATTGGCTTTCATATATTTTAGATGGTGCAAGAATAAATACTAAAACATTAGAAGAGGTAAATATATCACTTCTTGAAATTACAAATTATCCTTCAAGCATCTTAGATTTTACATCTCCTGTTCATATGCCATATGGTGCGAGTTATATACTACCTATAATAGTAAGTTGTTTAATGGCTTCTTTTGTAAATAAATCTATAGTAATTATAGAAAATCCAGAATCTCATCTTCATCCATCTGCTCAATCAAAATTAGGAGAGTTTTTTGCTATTTGTGCAAATGCTGGGATTCAGATTATATTAGAAACTCATAGTGATCATATTATAAATGGAATAAGAAAAGCAGTAAAAAAGGGTATTATTTCAAATAATGATGTATTATTTAACTTTTTTTCAAAGGGTGATAATTTAGGTGAGCATAAATTACATAAAATAGAAATAAATAAAGATGCACAACTTTCTCATTGGCCAAAAGGCTTTTTTGATCAATATGAAAATGATTTAATGGATTTGTTATGAAATATATCTATTTAAATCAAATATGCTTAGAAAATTTCAAAAGCAGTTTAATGAATGAAACTATAATAGAATTTTTTAAAAATTTGATTTATTTATTAAAAAATTTAAGGGAAATTGAAGTAGAAATTATTTTTGATTCTAACATTTCTCAATTTAAATATAATAATCAAAGTTTGTATTATTTTTTAAAAAACTTGCCAAGAGATATGAAAGAAATATTATTGGTAAAAATTACTAAGAATATACCGTTTTGTTCTAATGAGTTTGATGAGTATAGTGATAATGAAAATATAGTTTTAGGTGATTGTAAAATTAAAGAGATGAATATAGATATCTTAGATAGTTTTTTAGCTTGTGCTTTGTATCATAATGCACCAATTTTATCTACAAAATTGTGCGATATAGAAGAGCTTACAAAAGAATATATATTTATTGAATGTAAAAATAATAGTCATAAATTAGCTAATTTTTGTATAGAAAATAAAAATGAAATTGTTGATTCATTAAATAAAAACTATCAAAATGAAATAAATAATTGGCAAAAATGGAAAGAGTCAATTAATGTTTTGTATAAATTTGTTAATATTACTGATGAATGTTTTGAAGAATTATGTAAATATAGCTTTAATTCAGTTTATGGTAAAATAGTTAGAAATTTTATGAAAAATATTGATTATTATATTAAAAAAAATGAATCTATACATTTAGATTTTTCAAAATGTTGCTCAAATACAAAAATAGAATCTGACACAAGATTGATTAAATTTAAAAGAGAATTAAGTATAGTAAATTGCAATGGAAATAAAGAAATTGCAAATTGGCATACTTGGATAAATAAAGATTTTAGATTATATTTTACTATTGATAAAATTAATAATAAAATTTGTTTTATAAAATTTTGTAAAAAAATAATATAAGAGAAAAAAATGATTCCATTCAATAAATCACCATACACAGGCAATGAAGATAAATATGTTTTAGAGTCTTTGCATAGTTCTAAAATTAGTGGCGATGGAATTTTTAGTAAAAAATGCCAAAGTTGGTTTGAAGAAAAATTAAAATGTAAAAAAGCTCTTTTAACTCCATCTTGTACTCACGCTTTAGAAATGGCTGCAATGCTCATAAACATTCAACCTGGTGATGAAGTTATTATGCCATCATATACATTTGTATCTACTGCAAATGCTTTTGTGTTAAGGGGAGCTAAAGTTGTTTTTGTAGATATTCGACCAGATACTCTAAACATAGATGAAACAAAGATAGAATCTGCTATTACAGAGAAAACTAAAGCCATAGTTCCAGTACATTATGCTGGTGTTGGTTGCAAGATGGATGCTATTATGAAGATAGCAGATATATACAATCTTTTTGTCATAGAAGATGCTGCTCAAGGCATGATGAGTAGTTACAAAGGTAAACCATTGGGAACTATAGGGCATTTAGGAGCTTTTAGTTTTCACGAAACAAAGAACTATACGAGTGGTGGTGAAGGTGGTTTGCTTATCATAAATGATGATCGTTTTAAAGAAAGAGCAGAGATTATTCGAGAAAAAGGAACAAATAGAAGCCAATTTTTCAGAGGGATGGTAGATAAATACTCTTGGGTAGATATAGGAAGCAGTTATCTTATGAATGATATTAGTGCTTCTTATCTTTGGGGTCAGTTAGAAAAAGCTGATGAGATAAATAACAATAGACTTGAAAGTTGGAAAATGTACTATGAAGGACTAAAAAGTTTAGAATATGATGGCTTTTTAGAGTTGCCAGTTATTCCACAAGAGTGTATTCATAATGCTCATATGTTTTACATTAAAGTTAAAGATTTAAGAACCAGAACAGATCTTTTGGAACATCTAAAATCTAAAGGTATTAATGCTGTGTTTCATTATGTACCTTTACATAGTAGTGAAGCAGGCAAAAGATTTGGTAGATTTAATGGAGTTGATGAGTTTACTACTAAAGAGAGTGAAAGATTGATAAGGTTGCCTATGTATTATGAACTTAAAGCAAAAGACGTAGAAAGAGTAATAGACGTTATAAAGGATTTTTATGATAAAAAGTTATGAAAAATTTAAAGAATATATAAATGAAGATGAAAAAGTTAATTTTGGTAAATCCCTTTCTTTTAAAGAAAAAATATTTAATAATAAATATAAATTACTACTACTACTACTACGATATTGTAACTTTATGATCAATAAAAAAGATAAGAATTTAGTAGAAAAGATAGCTTTTAAGATAGCATTAAAATTTTATAATCATTACAAACATAAGTTTAATATAGAAATAAAACCTAAAGTAAAAATAGGGAAAGGTTTTAGAATACCACATCCAATAGGTATAGTCATAAACTCCAATGCTAAAATTGGAGATTACTTTACAATTTTACAAAATGTTACTATTGGCAATAAGAGAGAAATTGATGATGTAGCTGTTATTGGTAATAATGTTTCAATTGGTGCTGGTGCAGTTGTTGTTGGTAAGGTGAAAATAGGTAATTATGTAGAAATTGGAGCAAATGCGGTAGTTGTTAAAAATGTGCCTGATAACTGTATAGTAGCTGGAGTTCCGGCCAAAATAATCAAACAAAAATAAAATGTCATTAAAACGAAAAACTATAAGTGGCTTAAAGTGGACATCGCTTTCTAGCATATTTACTGCAGGAATATCTTTTTTACAGTTAATCATTTTGGCTCGTATTTTAGGACCTGAAGTTTATGGGATTATGGCTATACTTATGGTTATCATTGGATTTGCAAATCTTTTTGTAGATTTAGGAATTAGTAGGATTATCATACATAAACAAGATAATATTACTCAAAATGAACTTCATTCAATGTATTGGATGAATGTATTTTTAGCACTGTTTATGTATTTAGTTATATATTTGTTATCTCCATTTATTGCACATTTTTATGCAAATATTCAAAATCTTGAAATTTATATTAGATTAATTGCAGTTACATTTATATTTAGTTCGTTTGCAATGCAGTATGTTGTTTTATTTCAAAAAGAGATGGAGTTTAAAGTTATTGAAGTTGCAAATATGATAAAAGTACTTGCAAATTTTTTAATTGCACTATTTTTAGCTCTTAATGATTTTGGCGTTTTAGCATTAATTTACTCGACTATACTCTCTTCTCTTCTTTATAGCATTATTATAGTTTTTAAGGGAATGAAGTATCATAAGATAAAATTTTATTTTAATTTTTCAGAAATAAAAGATGCTATGAAGTTTGGACTATATTTTTCTGGTAGTAAAATAATAGGTTCCATTACGGGATCTTTAGATGTTATTCTTATAGGTAAGTTTTTTTCTCAAGAAGTTTTAGGAGTTTATAACATAGGCAAAAAACTTATTTTTCAAATTTTATCTATTATGATGCCAATTATACAAAAGATCATTTATCCTTTGCTTGGAAAACTGCAACAAAATAGAGATAAACTAAAGATTATTTATATAAAGGTTATATCTATTATCTCTTTTATAGTGATTCCAGTATATTTTTTATTTTTTATTTTAGCTGATGATATAGTTTTTATCTTTTTAGGTAGTGACTGGATAAATGCAAGTAACATTATAAAAGGTTTTGTGATTTATGCAATTTTTGTAGCTATAGGAACGCCTATAGGTAGTTTATTGACAGCTACAGGGAAAGTTAAGATAGGGTTTTATTGGAATATTTACAGCTTAATAGTAAGTTTTTTAGTTGTCTATTTATCTGTAAATAGTGGAAACATAAATTATGTACCTATTGGTTATTCTGTACTTGTAGTTTTAAACTTGATAGTAAATTATTTATTTGTTATTAAAAAAGTTATTGATACGACTTTTTTTGAGTATTATAAAAATATTTTTTTAAATATATTTATAGGACTAATAGTATCGTCTTTTGTCTATTTGATAAAGTATAAATTTACTAGTAGTTTATTTACTATTATAATAATATATATTATTTATATAGTATTATATCTTATTTTAGTATATTTAATTAATAATAATATATTCAAGTATATCAAGGAGATTAAAAATTGAAGCAAATAATAAAAAGAATCTTGCTTGCAATTGTGCAAAAAGGGTATTTGAATTTTATTGCTAGAAATTTAAAACTAAAGTTTTATAAAGAACTTGAAATTAAAAAAGTACCATTAATAAGAGATGTTTTATATACCTATTATGAAAGTATACTTAATAGAAAACATATAAATTGTGATGAAGATTTAGAGAGTCAACCAAGAGTGTTTTTTCTTACAAATATCTTTCCCTTATGGGAAAAAAGTACAAGTAATTTTTTGAAAATAAATGCAGATATAGCTAATGTTTATATAAAAAATGGAATAGAAGTGAATTTTATATTAGCTAATCATTCTCATCTTTCATATTTAACAAATAGAGGAATTAAATGGAAAGATTTTATGAATGTAGATTATGAACAAATAGAAAATAAAATTAAAGAAGATCTTTATAATATGTATAAAATTGAGAGGGATAAAGTTAAGGTACATATATTAAATAAAAATAATGGAAATATAAAATTAAAAGATTATATAGAAAATGTCATTAACTTTTTTAATAGTTTAAATTTAACGAAAAAAGATATAGTAGTGTTTAGTGGAGGTAAATGTAAATCTGATTTGCTTCAAATAATTATGCCTAAGTTATGTTCAAAAAAAATATATTTAACTACAGGGGCAAAAGAAGAGGTAGAATGTAGCAATTATGATTATGTATTAACTTCCAACAGTAATTTGCTAAACAAATATAAAAATGCAATACTGCCAATCAATGTAAACTTTTCACCTTTTAAATGGGAAGAAGATGAAAATATCTCTAATAAAGAAAAGATAATAATTGAAAGTTTAGAAAAAGAAAGTATTATATTTGTATCGTCTAAACAACGATATGCCGATAGTATAGATAACAAATATATAGATATATTAAATAACATTATGTTGAAGCATAATAATTTATATTTAATCTTGATAGGTGATAGCAAAGAAAGAATATTATCAATATTAGAAAATAAAATTGAATTTAATAGTAATAGAATCATTTGTATAGAATTTATAAATAGTTTATATACTTTTTTCAAAGAGTTAAATAATAATAATTTTAAAACTTTATATATCTTACCAAGAATTACAGGTAGTGGAGTTAGTAATTTAATGGCTGCTTGTGCTAAAATTCCAACAACAATTTTTAAAGGTAATGATGCTGATGGAAACTGGATACCTTCTAAATATTTTGTAGAAACAAAGGAAGAGTACATAAATCAGATAGAAGAGTTTATAAAAGATGAGAAAAAAATAGAAGAGTTTATAAATGATTTTGAAAAGTTTAGAAGAGAAAAACAAAAAATTGGTGAAAAGTTTTATTTGGAGTTATTAAAAGGATAATTATGAATTTATTAGAATATATATGGAAACAATATAACTATAAATGGCTACTTCCTTTTAGAAAATTAAAATTTTATATGATAGGGTCTAAAGTTGGAAAAGTAAAAATTTATGGAAAAGTAAAGGTTGGTGGTTGGTATCATAATATTACTATTGAAGATAATGTAACATTGAATGAGGGTGTTTATTTACAAGCAAGAGAAAAGATTATAATTAAAAAGAATAGTAGAATTTCTTCTTTTGTAAAGATTTATACAGCTAAACTTACTGTAGAATCTTCTAGAAAACATATAAGTAAACCAGTAGTCATTGAAGAAAATGTATGGATTGGTAGTGGTGCAATCATATTGTCTGGAGTAAAGATAGGAAAAAATAGTATTATTGGAGCAGGTTCAGTTGTCTCAAAAAATGTAGAAGCAAATAGTTTTTATGCTGGAAACCCTGCAAAAAAAATAAAGGATTTAGAAATTGAATAAGTTACCAAGTTTTATTTTAGTTGGAAGTGCAAAATGTGGAACAAGCTTTTTATTAAAATATTTAAGGCAACATCCTGACATATTTTTACCAAGAACAAATGAATTATATTTTCATTCTAGTTTTAAAGACTATAATGGTCCATTTGATAAACCATATGAAAAAAAAGTTACTAAAACATTTGATGATTATAAAAAAAATTTTGAAAAAGCTAATGACAGACAAATAATAGGAGAATTTGCTACAGATTATTTATATGCTTATGAAAATTCAATTGAAAGTATTAAAAAGTTTATTGGTGATCCTAAGATTTTAATTATTTTAAGAAACCCTATAGATAGAACTTTTTCTCATTATAAACATATGCTTAGTAAGTTTGAAGAACCATTAAGTTTTTTTAATGCATTGAACGCACAAGAAGAAAGAAGAAAAAAAGGATGGAGATGGGTTTATCAGTATAGTAGAATAAGTTCATATTATGAACAAGTAAAGGCTTATTTAGAAAATTTTAAAAATGTAAAAGTCATAGTTTATGAAGACTTAAGAGACAACCCTG
This sequence comes from Hydrogenimonas thermophila, assembly GCF_900115615.1. Lineage (NCBI taxonomy): Bacteria > Pseudomonadati > Campylobacterota > Epsilonproteobacteria > Campylobacterales > Hydrogenimonadaceae > Hydrogenimonas > Hydrogenimonas thermophila. The sequence continues at coordinate 20,279 of NZ_FOXB01000001.1, forward strand.
AACAAACTATAGATGAGATTTATGAATTTTTAAAAGTTAAGAAAATTCACTTTGAAAATATTAGTGAAAAAGTAAATGTAAAAAAGATTCAAAAAAATAGGCATATTGCTCATATAGGCTCAATCATTTCTAAAATTGAAAAAGTACTTTATAAAAAATCTTTATTAGGCGGATACATAATAAGTAAAAATGAAATAAAAATATCATTAAGTACTTTAGAAAAAACAACTTTATATGAGGATAGATTTAAAACTGATATAGCAAAACTGGAAAGTTTACTAAATCGTGATTTATCAATTTGGAGATATTAATGAGTAGTTTTATTTTTAATTTGTTTCCTATGTATTTTATAAAATTTAATCCTATTTTGCTTTATCATTCATTAGGTAAAAATAGTAATTTTGAAAAAAATATTGATCATGTAGATCTTGAAGTCTTGGATTCAACTTTGAAAACTATGAAAAAATATTTTAAGTTTGTATTTATAGATGAGTACATAACTGCTAAAGATAAAAGCAAGCTAGGTGTAATTACTATTGATGATGGATACAAAAATGTAATCGATGAAGCATTACAAGTTTTTGAATACCAAAATATTCCTATTACTATATTTATAAACTCTTCTACATTTGAAGGGAAAATTTTCTGGAGAGATAAAATAAGATATATTATAGATAATCATTTGGAAAAGGAGTTTATTAGTAATTCTAAATTAGGTAATGTAAAAAATTTTTATAGAGATACAAAATCTCCAAATATCAATAGTGCTATAGTAGATAAAAAACTAGATCTGTTTTTTGAACAAAATAATATAAAAATTGAACAAAGTTTATGTTTTAATAGTAAAAAATATTTAATAAAGCATCCATTAATTATGTATGGCAATCATACATATTCTCATTATGTATTGTCATCTCTTACAAAAGATGAGCAGTATATTGAAATAAGTAAAACAAAATTATTTTTACAAAAACAAGATATTAATTTATCAAATGTATTTTCTATTCCATTTGGTGGTATTGATACGTATAATCAAGATACTGTTGATATAGTCAAAGATTTAGGCTATAAGTCTATGCTTTTATCAAGAAGTAGATTGAATAATCCAACAAAAGATACTTTTTTTATTGAAAGGATTATGTTGAAAGATAATGATTTAAGTTTTATTAAAAAAGCATATTTTTTAAGTCTAATTAAAGATGATTAATTATTATAAAGGATGTTTTAAATAATGAAAATAACATACATAGCAAACTCATCAGTTCCATCAACAAGTGCAAATAGTGTTCATGTAATGAAAATGTGTGAAGCATTTAAAAAGAATGGAATCAATATAAAACTGGTTACTCCAGATAAAGGAGAAAAAGAGTTATTAAAAAATTTAAATGAATATGAGTTCTATGGTATCACATATAAATTTCCTATTAAATTTTATAAAATGTTTTTTAACTCAATGAGAGGTATAAAAGTTTATTTATATTATTTATATGTGGTTTGGAAAGAGTACAAAGATGCAGATATTATTTTTACAAGAGAACCAATAGCTTCATTTTTTTGTATACTTTTTAGAAAAAAACATATTTTAGAATTACATGGTCAATTAAAGTTTGTTTCATATAAATTATTTAAATTATTTAAATTATTTAAATTATTTAAATCAAGATATATGTTAAATATAATTGTAATATCTACACCACTGAAAGATATATATTTAAAAGATTTTGATATAGATGAAAATAAAATAAATGTTTTACCTGATGGTGTAACAGTTGAAAATTTTACAAATATAAGTAAAAAGCAATTGCTTAAAAGTGATATTAACATAGGGTACACAGGAAGTTTATATAAAGGTAGAGGTATAGATATCATTTTACATATTGCAAGCAATCTAACTGAAATTAATTTTAATATATACGGGGGCGAAAAAGAGCAGATAAATTATTGGAGAGATTATTGCAAAAAAAATTGCCTGAAAAATGTAGTATTTTTCGGTCATATACCAAATAAAGATATTCCCAAAGTACTGTGTAATCAAGATATTTTATTAATGCCATATCAAAAAAAAGTTCAAACAAGAGGAATTCAAAACACATCATCTTGGATGTCTCCTATGAAAATGTTTGAATATATGGCAAGTGGAAGAATTGTTGTTTCTTCAGATTTACCAGTATTACGAGAAGTTTTAAATGAAAAAAATGCATATTTAGTTGCTCCAGACGATAAAGACGAGTGGGTAAATATGATTAAATATATTCTTGAGAATAGAGAAGAAGGCATAAAAAAAGCAGAACAAGCTAAAATTGATGTTTTAAAATATACTTGGCAAAATAGAGCTAAAACCATAGTAGATTCTATAAAAGGGAAATTATGAAAACTATTGTATCAATTACATCACTTGAAAGAAGTGGCTCTACAATACTTGATCTAAGCCTATCTAAACATCCTAAAATGATTAGTTTTGGAGAAGTTTGGAGAACCTTGTCTCCTGGTAGAAGTATAGACAGGGTTAAAAATATGGATTGTAATTGTGGTCATAAAGTAAAAGATTGTGAGTTTTGGAGTAAAGTTTTTGAACAAATAGAAAGAGAAAAGTCAATAAAATGGATTGAGAGATATTACATTTTTTTAGAAATATTTTATAGTTTTTATGGAGATGATTTTATTCCTATAGACTCATCAAAATTCTTAAGGGCTATTGAAAAGTTTAAGTTGTTAGATGATTACCAAGTAAAAACAATTTTTACAATTAGAGATGTTAGAGGTTGGACATATTCCATTAAGCTATCTGAAAAAAGAAAGAAAGAGATGCCTTTAAAGCTTATTTTTGATTTTAATGAATTTAAATGGCAATGGAAAGCATACATAAGATATAATTTTCTTAGAAAAGTACCTGGATGGCTCTCTTATGAGTGGATGTATAGAAATAGAAAGATATTAAAATTTTTAGAAAAAAATAACTATAATTATCTAAAAATAAGTTACGAAGAATTAAACTTTAATGATAAAGTTTTTGATAAAATATTTAATTTTATTGGTTTAAATAATACTGTTTTGCAGAACTCAAAAGCTCATATTGTTGATGGAAATAGAACAGCATTTTCTAAAGATTTATCTCTAAGATATGATTTAAAGTGGTTAAGAGATAAGCCTATTAATATAATGTTACCTCAAGTAGGATATTTTAATAAAAAATATGTCTGGGAATGGGACTGATGATATATAAATTAATTAATAATTTAAGGTTTTTTAAGAAAAATAATATCTATATTTCAAAATCAGCTAATATAAGCTTATTGACAAAAGTTAGAGTTTTAAAAGAAGGCAAAATTAAAATAGGTAGTAATAGTAAAATTTATGAAAACTGTTTAATAGATGCAGGAAAATCGAAATTAATTATAGGAAATAATGTAAAAATTCATAGATTGTGTACATTGAGTGCAGGTAAATATTCAAGATTAATAATAGGAGATAATGTATTAATTGCAGAAAAGACTTCAATTTTTGCTTCTAATCATCAGTTTAAAGAAAAAAATATTTTAATAAATCAAAGAGGAGTAATTTCAAAGGGCATAGTAATTGAAGATGATGTATGGATAGGAGTAAACTGTATAATTTTAGATGGAGTAAAAATTGCTAAGGGATGTGTTATAGGGGGGGGAAGTGTGGTAACTAAGAATACTGAGCCATATGGTATATATGTAGGCAATCCTGCAAGAAAAATAGGAGAAAGGGTTTGAAAATTTCTATATTTATTCCTTCTTTTGAAACAGGAGGTGTAGAAAATAATGTTATATTATATTCAAAAATTTTTGTAGAAAATTCTATTGAAACTGAACTAGTATATGTAAGAGCAGTTGAAAAGAAATTAAGTAAAGTAGATGAAAAAGTAAAAAAAATTAAAATTGGTAAAAAGATAAATATACCGTTTATTCATCCAAGAGTTTTAGACTCTTTAAGTTTAATTTGGGACTATTATAGATATTTAAAAAATAATGAGGTATTAATTTTTTCATTTCAAAATAGTGTTGTAGCTATTATTCTGGCAAAATTAACAAGGAGAAAAATAATTATAAGAGTTGCTAATCATCCAAATAGTGCAAAAATTGAAAAATCTTTTACTGTAAAACTATCTAATTTTTTAAAAAAGGTAATTTATAAATATGCAAATTTGATCATTACAAATTCTGAAGTTACAGCACAAGCCTTAAAACAAATTACAAAAAATAATAATGTAAAAACAATATATAATCCATCTTATTCTCTAGATCTTATAAGTAAAAGTAAAGAGGATATAGTGGATGAAAAATTTAATAATATAATCGGATCAAAAATTATAGCAGTTGGAAGATTAGTAATTCAAAAAGATTTCATAACTTTACTAAAAGCATTCAAAATCGTAAAAGAAAAAATCAATGATGCAAACTTAATAATAATCGGTGAAGGAAGCGAAAGATTAAAAATAGAAAAGTTAATAAAAGAACTAAATTTATATGATGTATATTTACTTGGATTTCAAGACAATCCACATAAATATGTTTCAAAAAGTGATTTATTTGTGTTAAGTTCATTATATGAAGGCTTGCCAAATGCATTAATTGAAGCTATTGGAGTTGGAACACCTGCAGTTTCAACAAATTGTTTAAGTGGACCTAGTGAAATATTACTTGATGGAAGAGGTGGAGATTTGGTAGAAGTAGGAAATTATAAAGCTTTAGCAAAATGTATAATTAAAAATTTAGAGGATAGAGATTATGCTATATCAAAATGGAAAATTGCATATGACAATTTAGATAGATTTTCTTATGATAATATAAAAAATAAATTACTTGAAATTATAAAAAATGTATAAGAAAGAAGTAATATTTTTTCATCCTTATTTTAGTGATGGGGGTGTTGAAAGAACAAATTTAACTTTAGCAAAAGGTTTAATTGAAAATAATTATAAAGTAACATTTTTAACAACAAATTTTACAAATCATTTTTTAAAAGAGATTGAAGGTATTGGAATCAATTTTGTATCTTTAGGAAATAAATCTGTTTCAAGAGCCATTTTTGATATTAAAAATTTTTTAGATAAAAAACAAGAAAAAGTTTATTTTATAAGTTGTCAATATTATGTAAATGTAATAAGTATGATAGTCTCTAAAATAGTAAAAAATAGAAATAATATAAAATTTATAAATTTTGAAAGAAATCATTTAGACGAATTTAAATATAAAGAAGGAATAAAAAATAAATTAATTCCATTATTTGTAAAAAAACTGTATAAAAATTCGGATGTCATTTTAGCGAATTCTAAAGAAACTGCTAATGATTTACAAAGGTTTATAGATAAAAAAGTAGAATATGTATATAATCCTACAATCAATAAGAGATTAGATTTTTTAAAAGATGAAAATATTTGTGAAGAATGGTTTTTAAAAGATAATAGACCCTTTGTTTTAGGAATTGGTAGGTTAGCGATTCAAAAGGATTTTCAAACACTTATAAAAGCATTTAAACTTTTTAATGAAAACAAGAATTATAGACTAATTATTTTAGGTGATGGTGAGTTGAGAAATAAACTTCAAGAAGTGGCAATAAATTTAGGCATAAAAAATGATGTTTTTATGCCAGGTTTTGTAAAAAATCCTTATAAATTTTTAATAAAAGCTGATTTATTTGTATTAAGCTCATTATATGAAGGTCTTCCCAATGTTCTTATAGAGGCATTATATGTAGGTTCTAAAGTATTATCTACTAATTGTAAAAGTGGTCCAAAAGAGATTTTATTAAATGATGATAGATTTTTATGTAATGTTGGAGATGTTAATGGTATGGCAAATAAAATGAAATTTTTAGTTAAAAATGAGATTAAAAGAGATTTTAGTTTAGAAAGATTTAAGTATGAAAATGTAATAGAAAAATTTATTAAGGTTATTGAACAATGAAGAAAATAGTTTTTTGGGCACCATATTTTAAGAAAGTAGGAACAATAAAAGCTACAATTCATAGTGCCAAGTCTTTAAGAAAATACGGAAATTATGACATAGATTTAATAAAGGTTTATAAAGAATGGGAAGAATATAAAGAAGAATGTAAAAATTTTAATATTATTGATTTTAAATTACAAAAAGTTTTTCCAAAATTGCCTTTAAATGATTTAGGGTATAGGTTTTCAATGCTATTTATTATATTATTTTCTCTTCCTAAATTAATAAATTATTTTAATAGAAAAAAACCAGATGTTGTATTTTCATATTTACAAGGTTTTACTCCATTATTAGCTAAAAGTTTATCACATCATAAGTTTAAATTGATTGTAAGTATTCAAGGATTACCAAGTTTTTTGGCTAAAGAGGAAACAATAAAAACTTATCCAGTTTATAAAAAAATAGAAAATGAAATAAGAAAATTTGTTTGGAAGAGGTTATATAAAAATGCTGATTATATTATAACTCTTACGGAAAATACTAAAATTAATTTAGAAAAATTTTTAGATACTAAAAATATAAAATATATTCCCAACCCTGTTATTAATGAAGAAGAAGTTTTAAAAAAAGCTAACGAACCACTAAAGGATGAACTTTTTATAAAAAATGAATATATATTGGGAATTGGTAGATTATCTGTTCAAAAAAATTTTGCTACTTTAATAAAAGCCTTTAAAATAGTTAGTAAAAAATTTCCTGATTTAAAATTGATCATTTTAGGAGAAGGAGAATTAAAAAAAGAACTAGAAAGGTTAATTGATGAATTAGAATTAATTAATAGAGTTATTTTATATGGATTTGTTGGTAATCCTTTTAATATTTTAAAAAATGCGAAGATATTTGTACTTAGCTCTTTATGGGAAGATCAAGGTCATGCTTTGGTTGAGGCTGCATATTTAAAAATTCCTTGTGTTTCTACTAAGTGTCCAAGTGGGCAAGAAGAGCTTTTATCTTATGGAGAAGCAGGTTACTTATGTAATATAGGTGATGAAAAAAATATGGCAGATAAAATTTTAGAAGCTTTAAATAGTAATAATAAAGAAAAGATAGAACTAGCTTATAAAAACTCATTGCAGTTTAGTGGTAAAAGCTTTTATGAAAATATAAAGGGTTTGATTTGAATATAGCTATAAAAGCAAAGTATTTTAATTTTAAAATCCTTAATTCCTATAGAAAAATTAATATTAAAAGAGCTGATGAATTTATATTATTTTTTTTGATATTTAGCTCTCCTATAGGATTTAGATTTTTACCTTTTGGTTTAGTGCATATTGCATTTATAGTTGGGGTAATTTATTTATTAGTTAGAATATATTCTACACGCAGTTTAATAGTGTTTGATAAAGTACAATTTTATTTTTTTTTATATGTTATTTATTTTGTTGTTGATCAAATATTAGTTAATGGTTCTTTTAAGCATGTTTTGAATTTACTTATAAGTTATTTATATTTTTTTCTTATAGTTAATATAGGTATTTACATTGATAGAAATAGAATTATTTGTTTATTCAATAAAGCTATTTCATATTTACTGTTATTTTTTTTAGTTGAAGTTATCTATAGATATTTACATCCAGGTGGAGGTGACTTTTTACATAAGTTTAAAGAAAATAGTTTGTTTTTTATGGATTCAAATTTTGCGGGATTAGATTTAATTTTATTGTATTTTTTATTAATTTTAATAAGAAATAAAAGATCTGGTATTTATAGGAAAGCTGTATTTATTTTCAATATTCTTTCTTTATCTAGGGCAAGTATCATTTCTTCTATTTTCTGGAAATATTTTTTTAAAAAAATAAAAAGTCCAAATCAAGTATTTAAATATGCTATTATAGCAATAGTATTATTAGTAATTTTTGTAATATATTTTTATGATACTATAACGCATGATGGTAGTTTAAGAAGCAAATTTATTTTTACCGAACAAGCATTTAATTTTATTCAAGCAATTCCAACAGAAAAGATATTATTAGGGTATGGTGCCAATAGTAGCATAGAATTATTTGGACACTTTCTACATAATTATGTTTTAGTGTATGTAATAGATCAGGGTATTATAGGATTATTTTTAATTTTTGTATTTCACTATGTTCTTGCCAAGCAGACAAATGGAATGTGGTTAATAGTATTTTTACCTTATTTGATGGTAGCTATGTCAGTTGTAAGTTATGCTAGCCATGTAGTTTATATGGCTGCTGGTTTAGTGTATCTTTTATTTGTAAATAAAAATAAAATAAAATTTATTGTATATAAAAAAGGATATTGAAAATGAAAGTAGATTTGGTAATAGCTACATATAATAGAGCTAGTTTTTTAAAACAAACATTAGATAATGTATTAGAATATCAAAATGAATTAAATAAAATCTTTGTTATTAATAATAATTCTCAGGATAATACTATGGATATTTTGATAGAGTATGAAAAAAAAAGTCCTAAAATTAAAGTTTTTAATATGGATAAAAATTTAGGAGCACCAGGAGGTAAAAATATTGGTCTAAAAGAAAGCAAAGCAGATGTAGTTATAGTATTAGATGATGATGCAATTTTTTGTTCATATAATCCTATAAAAGAAATTATAAATATTTTTAAGCAAGAAAAAGATCTAGGAATTATTCAATTTAAAATTATCAACTATCAAACAAAAAAAATACTCAATTATGAGTTCCCTGGCAAACTTCCTGAAAAAAATGGAGATAAAGAATTTTATACAGGATATTTTATAGGTGCTGGACATGCTATTAAGAGAGAAATGCTAGAAAAGGTTGGATATTATCCGGATGACTTTTTTTATGCACATGAAGAACTTGACTTAAGTTATAGAGCTATAAATAATGGATATAAAATAAAATATTATCCAAAAGTAGCTATCTATCATAAAAAGGCTCCTGGAGGTAGATTGTCTCCAAAAGAAGTAATAAAGCATAATTTTAGAAATAGATTAATAATGAATTACAAATATTTACCACTAAAATATCGCATAATAAATAATTCTTTATGGTTTTTGAAAACACTAAAAGATTCAAAAAATTTGTTAATACCTTTAAAGGCTATAGTAGAATATATTCAAATAAAAGATGATTTAAAGATAAATAAACTTAAAGAAAAAGCTATTGATTATTGTAGGCAATATAATGGAAGGCTATATTACTAATGAATTTAGTTTCCGTAATTACACCATCTTACAACTCATCAAAATTTATTGCTAAAACAATTGAATCTGTTTTAAACCAAACCTATCAAAATTGGGAAATGATTATAGTTGATGATGTTTCATCTGATAATTCAAATGAAATTATTGAAGGATATAGAAAAAAAGATAACCGTATTAAATTAATTAAATTAGAAAAAAATAGTGGTCCAGCAATAGCAAGAAATATAGGGATAAAAAAAGCAAAAGGAAGATTTATTGCATTTTTAGATAGTGATGATATTTGGTTACCACAAAAATTACAAAAACAAATTGATTTTATGATAACTAATGATTTAAGCCTAACTTATAGTGCTTATGATACTATAGATGAAATAGGAAATAAAATTAACACTAGATATATTAAAGAGTATATTACATATACTGATATGTTAAAAACAAATCATATAGGTAATCTTACAGGAATATATGATAGTAAAAAAATAGGTAAGTTTTATATGGATAATGTTGGACATGAAGATTATACTTTATGGTTGAAAATAATGAATAATATAAAAGAGACTAAAGGTTTAAATGAGCCTTTGGCTCAATATAGAATAATATCTAATTCAATATCTGCAAATAAACTTAAAGTAATAAAATGGCAGTGGAATATATATAGAAATATTTTGAATTTAAGTTTATTAAAAAGTAGTTATTATTTTGTATATTATATTTTTAATGCTATTAAAAAAAGAAAAGCTTAAACCCCCTTTTTCCCAATAACCGTCATAGCTGTCATCCAAACTATTTTAAGTTCAAGCAAAATGTTCCAGTATTTGATGTAGTAAAGATCATACATTAACTTTTGCTTAGCATCTTCACCATTTTCTCCATAGGGGTACATTACCTGTGCCCACCCTGTAACTCCTGGTCTTACCAAGTGTCTTTCATTGTAGTAAGGTATGATCTTTTCAAATTGATCTGTCCAGTACTTTCTTTCTGGTCTTGGACCTATGAGATGTATTTCACCTTTTAAGATGTTCCACATTTGAGGCAGTTCATCTAGTCTGGTTTTTCGCATAACTGCTCCCCACTTAAATACTCTAGGATCATCCTTGCTTGCAAATTTTGGTATGCCTTTTTCTGCATCTGGAACCATACTGCGAAACTTAATGCAAACAAACTCTTTGCCATTTAGCCCAACTCTTTTTTGTTTAAAGAGAATTGGACCATCTGGAGACTCTTTTTTTATGCGGTAGGCACAGTAGATCATAACAGGCCAAGAGAAGAAAAAGAGCCAAAAGATCCCAAAAAAGTCTATTGCTCTTTTTTGAATGTATTGCCATTTGGTGTATGGTTTTATGTTTTCTAAAAAGCTTATATCTGTATGATCTTCTGGAATGTAGCATTTTTGCATATGTTTTTCTAAAAAGTGTTCTATGGAGATGAAAGATACACCTTTTAACTCTAAGTTTGTTAGGTAAGTTATGAGTTTGTCTGGAATAGATTCAGAGGTGTTTAGAATGATGAGTTTTCTGTTTTTGTTTTCCAGAGCTTTTTCAATGGCTTCTATGACATCTTCGCTATTTTTCTCTTTATATGGAATATTTGTAATATCTTGAAATTTTTTTTTAAGATTCTCTAGCTCATACTCTGTAAATTTATACTTATTACCTAGAACTATCATACAGAATTACCTTTTGTTTAGAGTAGTGTAATTATAATGATCTTATTTGAATGTTTAGTTAATTTAACTCTTCAAGCTATTTCAAGTCAAACTTAATGAGATCTATAACCTAGCAGCTATGAGCCACGTTGCTGTAAGCTTTGAAACACCAGAGTATGTGGCAAATGCTGACGGTACAGGAACTTTGCGAATTCTTGAAGCTGTACGTCTGCTGGGTTTGACTGACAAGACACGTGTTTACCAAGCCTCAACTTCAGAACTCTACGGAAAAGTACAAGAGATTCCTCAAACTGAAAAGACACCATTTTACCCACGCTCTCCATATGCTGTAGCTAAAATGTATGCTTACTGGATCACAGTTAACTATCGTGAAGCTTACAATATGTTTGCTTGTAACGGGATTTTGTTTAACCACGAATCACCAGTGCGAGGTGAAACATTTGTTACCCGTAAGATCACCCGTGCGGCGGCTAAAATAGCACTTGGATTGCAAGATAAACTCTACCTTGGAAACTTAGATGCAAAACGTGATTGGGGTCATGCAAAAGATTATGTAAGAATGATGTGGATGATTTTGCAAGCTGATGAGCCAGAAGATTGGGTAATTGCAACAGGCAAGACAACATCTGTTAGAGACTTTGTAAAGATGGCATTTGGGTATTTGGGTGTAGAATTGAGGTTTGAGGGTGAAGGGATTGATGAAGTTGGGATTATAGATAGTGTAGATACGAAAAGATTAAATGAATTAAACCTAAATCCTAAATCCTCAAACCTAAATCCTGGCAATATTGTAGTAGCTGTAGATCCTCGTTACTTCCGTCCGACTGAAGTAGATCTACTCATAGGTGATCCTACTAAAGCAAAAGAGAAACTTGGCTGGGAGCCACAATATACTCTAAATGAGCTTGTAGATGAGATGATGGCAAGTGATTTGAAGCTTATGAAGAAGGATGAGTACTTAAAAGATGGTGGTTATACCATTATGAACTACTTTGAGTAGAAGGTAGTGTAAATATGAATAAGCAAAGCAAAATTTTTGTAGCTGGTGGAACAGGGTTGGTAGGAAGTGCGATTGTTAAAAATTTGTTGGAAAAAGGCTATACAAACATAGTAGCAAATTATCACAATCGTACTCCAGATAACTCAACATTCAAAACAGAATCTATTGTTTGGAAAAAGTTAGACCTTTTAGACCCAATTGCTGTGGCAGAATTTTTTGAATCTGAAAAGCCAGAATATGTTTTTCTAGCCGCTGCAAAAGTTGGCGGTATTGTGGCAAATAATACTTACAGAGCTGAGTTTATTTATGAAAATCTGCAAATTCAAAATAATGTCATTCACCAAAGCTACTTAAATGGTGTAAAAAAGCTTATGTTTTTAGGCTCTACCTGCATCTACCCAAAAAACTGCCCACAGCCTATGAAAGAGGAGTACCTTTTAACAAGTGAGTTGGAATATACTAACGAGCCATACGCCATAGCTAAGATAGCCGGCATCAAGATGTGCGAAAGCTACAATTTGCAATATGGTACAAACTACATTTCAGTAATGCCTACAAACCTCTACGGACCAAATGATAACTTTGACCTTGAAAAGAGTCATGTTCTACCAGCTCTTATAAGAAAGATTCATTTGGGTAAAGCTTTAGAAAAGAATAACTGGGAAACAATAAGAGAAGATCTAAACAAGTTACCAATAGAAGGCATAGATGGCAATGCAAGTGAAGAAGAGATACTTAAGATTTTAGAGAAATATGGAATAAAAAAATTCAACATTCAAAATTCAACATTCAAAATTAACATAGAAATCTGGGGTTCTGGAAAACCGATGCGAGAATTCCTTTGGAGTGAAGATATGGCAGATGCCTGTGTTTACCTAATGGAAAATATCGATGTCAAAGATTTAGACAATAATCTCAACCCTCAATCCTCAACCCCCAATCCTCACTTCCTAAACATAGGCACAGGAAAAGATATATCTATTAAAGATTTGGCATATTTAATAAAAGAGATAGTAGGTTTTAAAGGAGAGTTCTACTTCAACACTCAAAAACCTGACGGAACAATGAAAAAACTAACAGATCCATCAAAGCTAAACAGCCTAGGCTGGAGACACTCTGTAGAGTTAAAAGAGGGCATTGAGAGAATTTACAACTGGTACCACCAATAATCGGGTCAGAGCTTTACTTTTTCTGGGACTCTTGTGCTTGCATTCTCTGTGAGAAAGTCCCAACCCCTAATAGGGGATGCGACTTCAGTCGCACAATTTATGCTTTAAATATTGAATTACCGTGATGGAGCTTGCTTTATTAACCCCCTTTTGTTAAAATAGTTTATAAATCAAAAAGTTGGAGAAAAAATGCACTATACAGTACCAAGAGAGCTTTTTGAAGATTTGGTAAAAAGTGTAGGTAAAGAGAGTGCAGAGAAGTTTGTAAATGCTATAGAGATATTTTTAGAAACAATTCAAAAAGAGAGCCAAAAAGAGATAAGTGAGAAGAAAGAGACATTAAAAGCGGAACTATATAATGAATTGAGAAGTGAGCTTGCAACCAAAGAGTTTGTAAGAGCAGAGATAAATGAAGTAAGGGCAGAGATAAATGAAGTAAGAGCAGAGATAAGTGAAGTGCGTTCAGAGATAAAACAAAATAATCTATTACTAAAAGTTTTAATAGGTATATCAATATTTGCTTTGACTATTTTTAATCCTAATTTTGTAACGCTTATTGAAAAAATAGTGAAGTAAAGGAAAAACAGATGCTAAAAAAACTTCCAATAGGCATACAGACATTCAGTCATATAAGAGAAGAGAACTATATTTATGTAGATAAAACAGAAGATGCTTTGGAAGTAATAGAGAATTATAAATATGCTTTTTTGTCTCGACCAAGAAGATTTGGTAAGAGCCTTTTTTTAGATACTCTAAGAAATATTTTTGAAGGAAAAAGAGAGCTTTTTGAAGGGCTCTATATTTACGATAAATGGGATTGGAGCATAAAGTATCCTGTTATTAAGATCAGTTGGGATGGTAGAAATAGAAGTATAGAAGATTTAAAACTAAATACAGAAAAATTTATTAGAGATAATCAAGAAAAATTAGGCATTAAATGTGAAGCTCCATTGAGTCATCCTACTTGCTTTGCAGAATTAATAGAAAAAGCTTGTAAAAAATATAACCAAAAAGTGGTAGTACTTATAGATGAGTACGATAAGCCAATCTTAGATGTCATAGAAGATAAAGAGCAAGCAAAAGAGCATAGAGAGTATATAAAAGGTCTATACTCAACATTAAAAGGGGTAGATGAGTACATACGCTTTGCATTCCTAACCGGTGTAAGTAAATTCTCTAAAGCAAGTATCTTTAGTGGTTTAAATAATTTAGAGGATATTTCACTAACTCCAAAGTTTGGCAATATCTGTGGTTATACTCAAAACGATCTTGAAACAACTTTTAAAGAGTATCTGCAAGATGCAAATATGCAAAAGATAAAAGAGTGGTACAATGGCTACAACTTTTTAAAAGATAATCTCTATAATCCATTTGATATTTTACAGTTTATTAGAAATGATAAAGTATTTAAAAACTATTGGTTTAAAAGTGCAACTCCAACATTTCTAATCAAATTAATTGAGAAAAACAACTACTTTTTACCAAAACTTTCAAACTTGGTAGTTGGTGAAGAGTTGGTTGATAGTTTTGATATTGAAAATATAAGTTTAGAAACGTTGAGCGGGTCAGAGGTTTACTTTTTACTAAAAAGTATCAATTTAAATCGTACTTTACGATTATAATCTCTTATGTAAAGTTGGCTTTAGCCGACAAGAGCATTTTATTTTGATATAATTTTTGAAAAACAAAATAGCAAGCTATCAAAGGGACAAAATGCAAAACATACTTTTTAGAGAAGAAAGATTGATTGACAGAGAAGAAGAGAGAAGGTATATAAAAGATTGGTTTGAGAAGGTACCAAAAGAGATACTCTGGATCTATGGACCAAAGTCAACCGGTAAAACTACCATAATAGAGTACATAGTAGAGAATGAACTCTTTGATGATTTTAAACTATTTAAGAGTGAAAAGTATAATGTTAAATATATAAACTTTAGACAAAAACTTTTTGGAAATTACGACTCATTTATAAATTCTATGACATCAACTATAGATGCATCTTCATATAGCTTAACCGCTTCATTTAACTTGGGCTTTTTTAAGATAGAATCGAAGCTTTATGAAGATATAAAAGCAAAAAATGTAGATCTCTTTGATGTTCTTTTTGATGAGCTAAAACAGAGTGGTAAGAGAAATGTACTTATATTTGATGAGATTCAGAGTTTAGAGAATATCTATGTAGATAAAGAGAGAGAACTTCTGCACGAGTTTTTGAACTTTTGTGTAAGACTTACAAAAGAGACACACCTGTCTCACGTTGTACTGCTAAGCTCAAATACAATCTTCATAAACAAGATCTACAACAATGCAAAACTTAAAGTTACAAGCAAATTTTACAAGATAGATCATCTAAGTTTCAATGTAGTAAAAGAGTGGTTGAGTGATGAAGGTTTCAGTAGTGATGATATAGATCTGATCTATGACTATCTTGGCGGAAGTATTGCTCATATTCAAAGATTGATGAGAGAAAAAGAGTGGCAAAAAGAGAAGAGTTTAAAAGAGTTATTAGATGAGATGGTGCAGTTTGCCTGGAGTGAAGTAAATCTATTCTTAGAGTATAGTAAAAAGATAGACAGAGATGAGAAAAAGTATTTTTATGAAATAATTAAAGATATTTTGAATAAAGGTTACTATATTAAAACAAAAGATGATGATAAAATCATATCTGTCATAGAAAAATTTTGTGAGATAGAGATACTCTTCTTTGAGCCGTCAAATAATAGGGTCTATGCCAACAGCAGAGTTTATGAAAAAGCATTTGAGAGGTTTATAAAATAAGTAGGTCAGAGCTTTACTTTTAACCAAAATAATTTAATACAAAAATCCAAATAACCAAAGAGGGATTCTGTTTTTAAAACCTATTTCAATATCATCTGCTACTATGAAGGAGTTTTGCAAATCTTTTATTTGGTTGAATCTTTTGTTTTTGCCACCTATCTCGAAAATGTATTTATCATCAACCAAAAAATCTCCTTTTTTTGGAATCTCTATCTTGTGTTGAAAAATCATAGACCTAAAGAATACCTCTCTGATGGTTCCAATGTTAGGTGTATCACAATAGGCATAATGCAGGTTTGTATTGTTAAAATATATCTTATCCGGTTTTGCAAAGATATTATCGCTTTTTGATTTTGGTCGAATAATTGTGATTATTTTTGCTTTATGCAGATAATCTAAGTATCTGTATAGAGTTCTGTAATCTTTACCCATATTCATTTTACCTAAGAGTTCATTGATATTTGGGGTGTATGGAACACTCTCGCAAAGAATCAATAAAAGTTTTTTTAAGCTTTTGATGTTTTGATATTCGATATTAAAAATTGAGGGTATATCAACTTCTAATACGGTATTTATAGTCTCATTTAGTTTTATTTGATAGTTTGAGTATTTGTCAAAATAAAATGGGTAGTATCCATACTGTAGATACTCTTGAAATACTTTTGGTGTGTAGTATTTGGATAGATCGTAGGCGATATCTATGTGATGAGATAGGATATCCTCCAAGGAGTAAGTCTTTATTTGATTACCAGATTTCAACTCTAAAAACTCTCTAAAACTTAAGCCCTCTATCTCATAAATTACAACCCTTCGGCTCAAATCTGCCTTTGAATTATCAATCCTCAAAGCACTGCTACCGCTAAAGATAACTTCCAACTCTAAAAAATCATATATCTTTTTTAATTCAAGTTCAAAACCTACAAATTTGTGTATCTCGTCTATTATGAGCAGTTCTCCTCCTTCACTCTCGAAGCTTTTGGCTATGTCAAACAAAGAGTCTATTTTGATAGCATCAGCACTTATGTATAATTTTTTAGACATAGGCAGAGGATTCTCTTTTAGGTATTGTAGTAAAAAAGTTGTTTTACCTGCTCCCCTTGCACCGATGATTCCTGTCAATCTGTCAAAATTAATTTTATAAAAAAAGTATCTTTTGTATTGAGTTTTTACTTTTTTGAGCAAAAGTTTTTGCAATTCTCGTATTTCATCAAGCATAATATTCCCTATAAATTTGATATATATATCAAAAAAAGCATATCATAATTTGATATACATATCAATAAAATAAAGCAGGGTCAGAGCTTTACTTTTTTAGAAATTTGCTTTATTAACACCCTTTTGTTAAAATAGTTTATAAATCAAAAATTTGGAGAGCTTTTTGAAGATTTGGTAAAAAGTGTAGGTAAAGAGAGTGCAGAGAAGTTTATAAACGCTATAGAGAAATTTTTAGAGGTAATTCAAAAAGAGAGTCACGGTAATTCAAAATTAAGCATAAATTGTGCGACTGAAGTCGCATCCCCGATTGGGGTCGGGACTTTCTCACAGAGAGTGCAAGCACAAGAGTCCAACAAAAATGTTGTAGTTTGATTTAAGATAGGTATATTGTAGTTCTATATTACAATAGTTAAAACAGATAAAGGAGTAACAATGTATGCGGTGGAATTTGAAGCCAATATTAGAAATGGGGTGGTTGAAATACCTCAAGATGTGAAAGATTTAGGGGATATTCGGAAAGCTAAATTTATAATGATGTTTGAAAAAGAAGCAAAAAAGAAAGCGGTAAGAAAAGAAGAAAAGAAAGAAAAAATGAGTGCTATTTCTATTGATACCATAGGTTTTAAATTTAATAGAGAAGAAGCTCATGAGAGATAAAGCTTTTTTAGATTCAAATATTATATTGTACTCCTATTCAAGAACAGAATATGATAAAAATAAAATTGCTAATGAGCTTATATTTTCAATTGAATATACCTTGATATCTACTCAAGTTATCAATGAGATTACAAATATTTTATATAAAAAGTTTAAAATAGATACTGAAAGTATAAAAAATGTGATATTGGAGATTGGTAAATAATCTTGAGATTGTTAGTTTTTCTTTAGATACACAGATTAAGGCTATAGATATTAAAGAAAAATATAAACTTCAATATTATGACTCTTTAATTTTAGCGACTGCATTAGAAAATGGTTGCAATATTCTTTATAGTGAAGACATGCAACACAATCAAATCATAGAAAATCAACTCAAAATCATAAATCCTTTTATATGTTAAATAGGTTAGAGCTTTAAGTTTTTCATCTTTTGTTATAATATTCTCAAAAGATAAAAGAGTGGTACAATGGCTATAACTTTTTAAAAGATGATGTCTATAACTCTTTTGATATGGAAAATAAAAGTAAAGTTTTTAATATGGTTTAAAAGGTGGTTTGAATGAGATTAACACAACATGAGATTAGATCAATAAAAAAAGCTTTTGAAGAAGTATTTGAAGGTGGTAAAATTTATCTTTTTGGGTCTCGTGTAGATGATACAAAAAGGGGTGGGGATATAGATTTATATTTAGTTCCATCTAAAAAATTTGATGATGAGAGAGAACGAAAAATAAAATTTCTTATAAAACTTGATGAATATATTGGTGAACAAAAAATTGATGTAATTTTAGCAAAAGATAAAAATAGACTAATAGAGCAAGAAGCATTAAGATATGGAGTAGAATTATGAGAAATATAAAGCAAACTTTTATAGAAAAGTTACATGAGTGTAATCAGCATAAAAAAAGATTATTAAAAGCAAAGAGCTATTTGAAAGATATAATGCCATTAGATATAGATAGATATAATACTCTTAATGAAGTACAAATGAGCTTTATAGATCAGATGATCTTTAGATTTTCAAAGCTTCAAGATACAATGGGGGAGAAAATATTTCCTAATATTTTAGAACTGCTTGGAGAAGATATTAAAAAACTAACTTTTATAGATAGATTAAATCGTCTTGAGGAGCTTGAACTTTTGTATAAAGATGAGTGGATGAGTTTAAGAAAAGATAGAAATGAGATAGCTCATGAATATAGTTTTAATCAAGATGAAGTAGTAGATGGTATAAATTTAATTTTTGACAGAACAGATGATTTATTAAAAATTTATCAAGATATATATAGGTATTGTTTTGAAAAATTTGAATTTGTAAAAGAATCTAAGATATTGGAGTAAAGCGGGTCAGAGGTTTACTTTTTCAGGTTGGTGTTTTAAGTTTTTTATCTTTTGTTATAATATTCTTAAAAGATAAAGAGCAGGAAAAGCAAATGCTAAAAAAACTTCCAATAGGCATACAGACATTTAGTAAAATAAGAGAAGAAAACTATATTTATGTAGATAAAACAAAAGAGGCTTTGGAAGTAATAGAAAATTATACCTATGCTTTTTTGTCTCGTCCCAGAAGATTTGGTAAAAGCCTTTTTTTAGATACTTTAAGAAATATTTTTGAAGGAAAAAGAGAGCTTTTTGAAGGGCTTTATATTTACGATAAATGGGATTGGAGCATAAAGTACCCTGTCATTAAAATTGATTGGAGAGGTGACTTTCAAACATTAGATAGCTTAAAAAGCGTAGCAACAAGAATATTTAACCAGAATAAAGAGAGATTGAAAGTTAACTGCAAAGATATAGACAATTCAGTAATGTGTTTTGATGAGTTAATCCAACAAACCTATGAAAAATATAATCAAAAAGTAGTTATCTTAATAGATGAGTACGATAAACCGATTCTTGATGTCATTGAAAATAGAGAGCAAGCAAAGATAAATAGAGAGTTTATAAAAGCCCTTTACACTATTATAAAATCAAATGATGAATACATTCGCTTTGCATTCTTAACAGGTGTAAGTAAATTTTCTAAAGCAAGCATATTTAGCGGTTTAAACAATTTAGAAGATATTTCACTAACTCCAAAATTTGGAAATATCTGTGGCTACACTCAAAAAGACCTTGAAACAACCTTTAAAGAGTATCTGCTTGGTACTAACCTTCAAAAAGTTAAAGAGTGGTACAATGGTTATAACTTTTTAAAAGATGATGTATATAATCCTTTTGATATATTGAAGTTTATAAAGAATGATTTAGTATTTGATAACTACTGGTTTAGTAGTGGAACTCCAACATTTCTAATTAAACTCATAGAAAAGAATAACTACTTTTTACCAAAACTTTCAAACTTGGTAGTTGGCAAAGAGCTAGTTGACAGCTTCGACATTGAAAATATAAGTTTAGAAGTCATCCTTTATCAGTCTGGGTATTTAACAATTGATGAGAAGATAGTAGAAGAGTTTGGCTTTAATACAATCATAAAATATAAGTTAAAACTGCCAAACCTTGAAGTAAAAGCTTCACTAAATAACTATATATTAGAACATCTTTTAAACCAAACAAATGGAGAAAAACTACAAAACCAGACAAATCTATATAAGGCATTGGCAAATGCAAAACTAGATGACTTTAAAAATACTCTAATCTCCATCTTTGCATCAATCCCATACAACAACTACTCAAACAACTACATTCAAAACTATGAAGGCTTTTATGCTAGCTTAGTATATGTTTACCTTCAATCTCTAGGAATAAAAATAATAGGAGAAGATGTAACAAACCAAGGAAGAATAGACTTAACTCTTTTCATAGAAGATAAGATTTATATTATAGAGTTTAAAGTAGTTGATAGTGATGGTAAAGAAAAAAACAGTGCATTAGCACAAATTAAAGAGAAAAACTACCACCGAAAATACCTTAACTCTAAACTTCTAACTTCGAACTCAAAACTCTACCTTTTAGGCATAGAATTTAGCAAAGAGGAAAAAAATATTGTTGGTTTTGAGTGGGAGAGCATCAATAATTGAGCGGGTCAGAGGTTTACTTTTTTGATAAATAAAAATAAAGATTACTTATGCCAAGACAAAATAGAATAGAGCAAAATGGTTTTTACCATATTATTAATCGTGGAGTTGCTAAAAATACCATTTATCATGATGATGAAGATTTTAATAAATTTTTAGAGATAGTTAATGATACTAGTGATGAGTATGGATTTGAGATCTACTCATTTTGTTTAATGAATAATCATTATCATCTTCTTATGAAAATCATTAATCAAAATCTTTCTATGTCTTTACAAAAAATTAATGCAAGATATAGTATTTATTACAATAAAAAATATGAAAGAGTCGGTCCACTTTGGCGAGGTAGGTTTAAGTCTTGGTATATTTATGATGGTAATTATTTAAATGTACTTGTAAGATATATAGAGTTTAATCCTGTAAAAGCAAAATTATGCAAAAAAATAGGTCAATACAGATGGGCTATGAGTAGTCGTGGTTTTAGGTTTTCAATGTTAAACTATGAACTAATTGACTCTACTAATTTTGATAAAGAGATGGATTTAAGCGAATTAAAAAAGATTGATGAACTTTACAATACAAAAGTTAAAATGAAAGATATTATTGATAAAAAAGAGTTAAAGCCACTTGAAGAGTATTTTGAAACACTGCCAAAAGAAGAAGCTATTTTTTGTGCTATCAAAAATGGTTACAAAGCTTCACAAGTAGCTGAACATTTAGATCTTTCCAAATCTACTGTTTCAAGAATTTTAAAAAAATATAGACAAAAGATAAAACTATTTAATAAGCTAAAAGATAAAGGAGTGTTTCAGAGCTATAGTAAAGATGTAGAATATGCTACGGTAGGTGAGAAGTTAACTATTGAGAATCTTCTAAAATATGGTGACTTAAATGATATAGCGCTCGGTTTTAAACTTTTTGGCAAAAGACCTATGAAAAAAGCTTTAGGTTATTAAGCGGGTCAGAGGTTTACTTTTTCAAGGTTTACTTTTTCATATTTGAACGACTGCTGTCGATACTTCATAATCTTTAATTTTAAGCTCTATTTTGTTACGATCTCATCTAATTTTTTTATTTTTTAATTGAAAATTATAAATAGCGTGAACGCTGATTTGGCAAAATATAAAAAGGAGTGGTTTTGAAAAAGTTTACAGGTGCTTTGGTTTATCTGTTATTTATTTTATTTATAGGTGGTACACAAGAGTTATTTGCTGGTTTAAGTAATGAGCAGTTAACCCAAGCTGTAATTGCTAACCCGAAATTGCTCAGTGAACCTAAAATAAATGATATGCTTAAATTAAAATCACAAAGAGGTTCTTCAACTGATATTAAAAATAATGAAGAGTTGAAAGTAGAAAATAATATTACCACTTTTGAAGATTTATCTAAAAATGAAAATGACAAAAATGAAACTACTAGTGATCTAAATAAATTTGATGCTTTTAAATCTCCTCTTGAGACTCCGGATCTTAACAAATTATTTAAAAATTTAGAAAAACAGCAGATAAAAGAGGATTTTGTTAAGTTAAAAAGATATGGTGATGAGTTTTTCCTCAATAGAAACAGAGTCAACTTATCTTCTTTACCTGTACCTGAAAACTATCAGCTTGTACCAGAGGATGAAGTATCTATTACTCTATATGGTCCTAAAAATGACAATTGGAAATTAACTATAGATAATGAAGGGCGCATAGTTATTCCTGGGTTTGGTCCTTTAACTGTAGCTGGTCTTACTTTTAAAGAAGCAAAATCACTCATTTCAGACACAATAACAAAGGCTTACCCTAACACTGGTGTTTTGGTAAATGTTACAGGATTTGCCACTATTCAAGTAATTTTATCGGGAGAGGTTGATGCTCCAGGTGTTTATAATATCAGGTCATTTTCTACTGTTAAAGATGCATTAATTGCAGCACATGGCATAAGTGAAAATGGATCAATGCGAGATGTTGTTGTAAAACGAAATAACCAAATCATTAAACATATAGATTTTTATAAGCTAATGAGATATGGAGATAAAAGTCAAGAAATATTGCTGAAAGCTGGTGATGTAATAGTTGTTAAACCAGTAAAGAGTCTTGTTACTCTTGCAGGGTATGTTAAACATCCGGCTATATTTGAGGTAAAGAGAGGTGAAACACTTGGTGAACTCATAAAACTTGCTGGTGGATTAAAAGCAAATGCAAGCAGTTATGGAATAAAAATAAAAAGACATGAAAACTTTAAAAATATAAAAATAATCTCACTAAAACTTTCTGAAGCAAATAGGGTTAAGCTTAAAGATGGTGATAAGATATATATTTATGACATGGATGAGGCTAATATTCAGAAGGTTACACTATATGGAAATGTTGTAAAGCCAGGCTCTTTGGGTTTACCAAAAGAGGGCATGACTTTTTATGAACTCTTTGCTCCAATTGTTAAAGAGAAAGGGCTTAGAGGAGTGTTTTTAAAAGACACACTGTTTGATTATGCAGTAATTCTTCGCATAACTCCTGACTTGGAAGAGAAGCTAATAGGTTTTAATCTAAAATCAGCACTAGAGGGAAAAGTTTCTATTCCTCTTTATAGTAGAGATGAGATTTATATATTCAACTCATTGGTTGTCAAGCCGTCAGAATCTATAACAGTAATTGGTGAGTGTGTAAGAAGCGATATAAAAAATAGCAAGGAAATTATCAGTAAAGACAATGTAGAAAATAATGTAACATTAAGATATATTGATGGAATGACACTAAATGATGCCATAACAACTGCAGGACTTAAATGCTCTATAGATAAAGAGCATATTAGAATAACATCTTATGACCCAGTAACATCTCAACCTTCAACAAAAGTTGTAAATCTGTTAAAAGAGAACAACTATAAACTTCAACCTAAAGATGAAATTTTTACATACTCAGCATTAGCTACAAATCCTCCAAAAACAGCATACATAAAAGGAGAAGTATATAATCCTGGCAAATACCCAATAAATGACAATACAACAATTAAAGAACTCATACTGGCTGCAGGTGGTTTGACTGAGAGAGCAGGTAATAAGGTTGAAATAGTCCACTATATAGTAGAAGATGGGAAACGCAAAAGAGTAATTGAGCATAGTATAAAATCGCTCATAATGTCAGAAAAATCTCCAAAAGTAAAAAATTATGATGAAATTACAATTTTTAAAATACCTTATTGGTCAGAGAAAAAAACAGTTACCATAAAAGGGCAGGTATTATACCCAGGAACGTACCCTATTGAAGATGGTGATAAGCTTGCTGATCTCATTAAAAGAGCAGGTGGTTTTACAAGTAATGCATTCATAGAGGGAGCTGTTTTTACTCGTAAAGATATTAAAAAGATGCAAGAAAAAGGGCTGGAGCGTGAAGTAAAAGAGCTTGAAAAAAGAATAACCTATATTGCTGCTTCTCCTTCTCAAGCTGGTGAAAATAGTGGTGATAAACAGATGCTTATTTCACTGCTCGATAATTTAAAAGAGGAGATAAAAGATATAAATATGACCGGTAGAATAGTTGTAAAACTTGATAAAGATATAGATGAATTCAGTAAATCACCTTACAATATAATTTTAAAAGATGGTGACACTCTTTATGTACCATCACAAGAAGATAGTGTTGTTGTTTTAGGAGAAGTTTTAAACCCATCTGCTCAAATATATAACCCTGAGTATACATTTAGTGACTATATTGAACGATGCGGTGGATTAAAAGAGAGTGCAGGAACAGATACAATATATGTAATTCACGCTAACGGTGAAGCTGAAAAAATAGAAACAGGTTACTTCTTTGCATCGAATGTAAAAATTCAAAAAGGAGATACTATAGTTGTTCCTATGAAGATCGACACTATATCTAATATTCAATTAGCAAAAGACATTACATCTATTTTCTATCAGTTAGCTGTATCAGCTGCAGCACTTAAAACAATAGGATCATTATAATGAAAAAAGAAGAGATGATGTACCCAAATCAACCATACCCGCCTGTTTGCATTGATGATGAGGATGAAATAGATCTAAGAGAGCTTGGAAGAACTATTTGGAAGTATAGATGGAAGCTTTTACTGTTTACTATAATCGTAACATTTATAACAGTACTGTCTATGCTTGCAAAACCAAATACATATACGTCATCTGCAAAATTGATTCCACAAGAGAAACAGAGAGGTCTTCCTGGAGGACTTAGCAGTTTAGCTTCTCTTGCCGGCATTGATGTAGGAGGTGGCGGCGGTTCTTTAAGACCAGATGAAGCATTAAACGCTTTAGCTAATGATTATAAATTTATGAGAGAATTTTTACTGCGCAATAAATTCTTTGATCGTTTAAACTCCCCAGATGCAGACAAAAACTATGTTTTTGCTTTTGGCTATGATGGTATATATAGATTGTTACACTCAAAAGATAAGAAAACAGAAGAAAATAAAAATATCGAAGACTCGCTTTTTAATGCATACAAGCAGTTTAGTAAAAAACTTTCAATTAGCAGTGACAAAAAGTCTTCTTTAATAACTATTAGTTTTAAAGATCCAGATCGTTTTTTAGCACGTGATGTTGTGTTGGCATTTTTACAAGATGCTTCTAAAAAACTTAAAGAGAATGATTTAAGTGACATAAAAAAGAAGATTGCTTACTATAAAGAAGAGTTGGCTAAAACAACAGATGCCAGCCTTAAAAAACAACTTAGCGATCTTATATCTGCTTTAATACAAAAAGAGGTTCTTGCAAAATCAAGCAAGTACTATAATGTAAAACTTTTTACACCACCTGAAGTACCATATGTAAAAGACAAAACAGGACCAAAACGCGGCTTAGTTGTCATTGTTGCTTTTATAACATCAATCATTTTAGGTATTTTTGGGATCTTTTTTATAGAGTTTTTACGTGGAGAAAGTGAGAAAGAATCAAATGATTAAATAATAGCTAAACCTCCGGTTTTATTGGAGGTTTTGATATTTTCTACATAATTTATAGTTAAAGTTATAAACCAAGCAAAAATAATGTAAACTTATTTTTATATTGATACATCAATACAAGCTTCAATAAGTCCTTACAAAATTTAGTAAATCCAATAATTTAAAACTTTTTATACTATCAGAAATTGATTTTGTTATTTTAACATTAACTATTTTAGTTGTTTTTAAAGAATTTTTTTATAGAGTTTTTAAGTGAAGAAATATAACAAAAATCCAATAATTGATAAAACTATTAATCAGTTTTTGTTTATTTTAAAAGAAACTGTTGTAGAATTGATTGTATGTGATCTTAAAGTATAAAAAGGAGTTTAGATGTATAAAGGTAGAAAAGTAAGCTTGGCTGCAAGCTTAGCTGTTGCAGGAGTAATTGTTCTTTCAGGATGTGGCGGTGGAGATTCCACACCAACTACAGAGACAACAACAATTAGTGGTACAGCATACGATGGACCAGTAATTGATGCAGACGTTTGTGCATATGATGTAAATGGTAATAAGTTGGGGTGTACAACAACTAATAATGATGGTACATACTCGCTTACAGTTTCAGGTACTCCTTACTATTTGGAAGTTAAAGGAAATGATACTGCAAAAGATATAGGTGCAGATGAAAAAGTTGGTACTGCTGATGATATAAACTTTACATCAAACGACTATATGAAAGCACTTTATAGCGATGGTGGAAATATTACACCGTTAACATATCTTCAGTATCTTACAACTACAGATATGACTTCAGATGGAATTAGTTCAGAAATTAATGATTCTACTAAGTTTGATATAGCTAAAGTAGTGGTATCAGTTAAAATTATACAAGGTTTGGGGTTAACTACAGAAGAAGCATACAAAGCATTAGCTTATATTATAAATAATAATGTTGAGTATAGGGCTTTGAGTTTTACTATTACAAGTGATGCTCTTAAAAATGCTATTAGTAAAGTTAATTCAACTATCACAGTAGATGATACAATATTAAGTAAAGTAGCAGAAAGTATAACAAATATTATTAGTACAATTGAGGCTTTGGAAGGTATACCTTTTAAAGATGTAAGTACTGATATTTCTGCTACCATTAAAGTAGTAATATACACTATAAAAGTAGAAGTAGAAGAAGCGGTCAAAACAGGTTCTGCTGAAGGTATTGCAACTACCTTAGATGAAATAAAAACTTTGATTGATAAAGAAAAAAGTAAGTTGGAATCTACAGACACAGGAACAGACACAGGAACAGACACAGGAACAGACACAGGAACAGACACAGGAACAGACACAGGAACAGACACAGGAACAGACACAGAAACTGTAGTAACAGAAGATGGAACAGAAATTAATGTAACTATTCTTAGTGGCTATGACATTTTAACTGCAACAGCAGATATGAGTGATACATCTTTAAATGTTAAATCTATAGAAGATGTAACAGCTGATGCTAGTGGTATTTTTAATTTGAAAAAATATTATATAAAAGTTGATCCTACTCCAGATCTTGACAATGTTACAGATGTAAATAACACATTTACTGCAATAAAAGATAAACTAGGTGAGTATTTAGATCTAAACTTAAGCTTAGTTAATGATACTACATCTGATACTTTCTCAAAAGATGTAAATGTAACTGTTTATATAAAAGGTGATGATGGTGGCTGGTTAACTGGTACTGCAGAAGCAAAATTTGAAAAAATTGATGGAAACTTTAAAGTAACTGTTGCAGAGGGTACTACTTTACAACTATGTGGAGCATTTGGTGATTTAGATATGACTTGTGCTACTAAAACCAATTATGGTGTAAATGCAATTACAAGTGATGGAAAGAATTTAATTTTCAATGCGTCAAGCATTATAAACGAATTTGCAAACAATGAACAGGTAGGAGATACTATTAAGAAAAACTTGGTTAAATATGTTACAAGAGCAAATACATATGACGCATATTTGGTAATAGTAGATAAAGACGGATATGACTTCATAGGAAATACAACAGAGGTAACTCTACCTATACCTGATGATAAATGGCCATATACTACTGGGAAAATAAGAAAAGCTACTCAAGTACATTTAGATGTTTTAGATAACTTCCCTCCTGAATTAACATTAACTACAAGTTCTATTAGTGCAAATATTGATGCATCATTCAGTGAGATAATAGGAACAGCAAAAGATCCTGAAAGTGATGCATTGACTTGTACTGCTACAAGTTCTTCATTAACAACGTTAACTTGTAATATTGCCAGTGATGGAAATGTAACTTTAAACGGTACTGCTCCAAGCACAGATGGCACATATAGTGCAAATGTAAAAGTATGCGATGCTAAAGCTTGTGTATCTAAAGATATAAGTGTAGAAGTAAGTGATCCACTTGCTGGATTTAAAGATGCAGCTGATAGAATAAAAAGCTACTATACTGTTAATCCTGTTCTTTTTACACTTTTGAATAATGGAGATGTTAACTCAACTAGTGTTACAGGTGTAACAGTAAAAAGTTATTCTGATTTACCTATAGCCGTTGCATTAGATCAATTAGACGAAGATACATCTGCTGGTGGAATAATGTATGTATATGATGATAATGTTGATAGCAGTAAAGCTTTTTTGAAAATTACTTATCAAGGTACATATGAAGGTAAAAATGTAACTATTTATTATAGTGGAGATGAATTTAATACTACAATTCAAAGTGGAGATATACATTTACCATTACCATAATTAAGGAGTAGGTTATGAAAAAAATAGGATTTTTATCTATAGTAGCATCATCCGTTTTAATTACGAATGTTTGTGCGCTTGATATTAATTTAAAGGCAGGATGGAATGCAGTTGGCATTTCATCTGCAGGTGATTATGATATATCAACAATTGTTGATACGTCAAAAGTAGAAAGTATAATTGCATATAATGGCAATATTATTGAGAGCTACGATCCATTAAAACCTACTTATAGTGATTTTACTACTCTTACCGCTGGAAAAGGATATTGGGTTAAAGTAAAATCAGATACTGTTCTTAACATAGGGGATACTCCAATTTCATTGAGCACAGTAACTTTTAACATTGGATGGAATTTACTTGGAATTCCATCTATGAATATAGCAGATATTTCTACTGAATTATCTGCAAAAGATATGAAAATTGATAGTGTTATAACATATAATGGAAGCATAATTGAGAGCTATGACCCTTTAAAACCATCTTATAGTGATTTTAGTTCTACTGTTAACGGTAAAGGCTACTGGTTCAAAATTTCTAAAAAATTAACTCCTGTACCAATTCCTACACTTGATGGATACACTGTAACACTATATAGTTCTACTTCTGAAACTGTATCAGCAAGTTTAGTAGATACTATTAAATCATCTACTTTGAATGAATTAACATCTGTCCCAGACTGGGAAAACGTTACAAGTGTTGTTTTAGGAAGTGGAGATAATGAAAAAGAGTACACTCCTGCGACACTTAGTTCTTTAAGTGATGATGATATAGCAAATTTAAAAGATGAGTTAGCCGGTACGGCAGTAGCAAGTGCATCTCTTTACATCTATGGAGTTAGTGAAGGTTCGGCACCTTATGCATTAGTTGATGCATTGGTTTATAAAGTAGAGAGTGACGATACAACTACATTGGTTGGTACAACAGATATAAGTGGTTTCATAACAGCACCAACTTTAATTAGTGGTACTAAGCTACTTATTAAAAAAGATGGTATGGCTGATAAAATATATACTATCGATGTAGCTGGAACTAATTACATATTTATGACTGAAGATAATGCACTGGAGCTTCCAGAAGAGAAAGCACCTACAACGACTACTACTTCAGGTAGAGTTTTAGACTACATAAGTGAAACCTTTAAATTAAAAGATAACATAGGTTACTATTCTCCAAGTAGTAGTGATAGTCTGAAAAAAGACTTACCTGTAAGAAGAATTAAACCTGCTCCTGTAGATACATTAGATGAGAGTGATAAACTCAAGTCACTAATCGATAGTAAAGCAAAAGAGGGTTATAAGAGTGATGTTTTAGCTTCTTTTGATTTCTATTTAAAAATATCTAGAAGACTTGGTGGCAAAGGGTATGGTGACTTTAGTGATTATTATCCTACAGAACCATACATTACTATTGCACTGCCAGGTACTGATAAATATGAAATAGATGATGCTCTAGCCGGATCTGGAGGAGAAATTAGAGTATTCTATTTTGATGGTACTGAATGGAGAGAAAAAGCTTCTCCAAGTATTACACTCAAAACAGTTAATGATGAAACTACAAAGATCAAAACAGGCTATGCTAGAAAATTTGATCTTTCAACCCCTGTTTTAGAACTTAAAGGGACAGGATTTTATCCACATGTAATTGTACTCGACAAGAAAGTTAGTTTTACATATCCTGTTAAGTTTCACATAACAGATAGTAGTGATGCAAATCTTTCTGATGCAGCTGTTTTCATTGGTGACAGACTAATAGGAACTACTGATGCAAATGGTTATGTAGATTATAACATAACAGCTGGTTATGGTGATGTAAATTTCCATGTAAAAGCCATGAAAACAGACTATAAGAGTGCTGATAAAACAGTATACATTAGTAGTTTAACAGAAGGTTCAGATACAACAGTTAATTTGAAACTTGAAAAGATCTCTACAACTGCCTCTATTGAAGGATTTGTTTATGATACAAATGAGACAAATCCAGTCTATCTAAGTAAAGTAGATCTATATTTCCCTTATGCTTTAGCTTATGTTAAAGCTGATGTATATAAAGATGGTAAACTTGGAGTAGAAGTTGGTAATCAACCAAATACCAAGTATAAGTGGTATATGAAAATACATGAAGATGCAGTCCCAACTACTGGAGTGGCAAGGATCAGTAAAGATAGATGGCTTCTAGTCAAAGAGGGTAGTTCAAGTGACAACGGTAACTTCCTAAGCTACCAAGATATGAAAAGAATGGTAGCAGAAACTAAAGATAGTACAGACCCTGAAGATGTAAAGTCTATGGTCAGCGGTTTGTTTGACATAGCAGTCATAGCTGAACACGACATAGACGGAGACGGTTCACCAGACCTTGTGGAGCTCTCTGCAACTGAAGATAAAGCTAGTACAGACTTTACATCAACTTATGCAAGTGATGTAGAGATAGACAACTATGCAAAAATAGTTGGCACAGTAAAATTTAATTTTGATGTTGATAAGTTTGCCGGTTCTGCTACAATAGATTCAGATATAGCTCCTGCAGTGAAAGTTGATGGAGTTTGGGGTTATGGTTCATATGATGCAGATGATACAACAACTTATTATAATAATGTTAAATATGTTGATAATGGAATAAATGGCGATCCTGCTGCAGATGATGCTGCTTTTAAAGTTCTTCTTACCACTGATTATTTTAAATATGATGGATTAGATGAAACAGCTATACAAGCAAATGGTGATTTTATATTAAATTATGGCACTGCAGTAATAGCTGATTTGACTACTTCATCTACAACTGGAACCAAAACAGTTGTACTAGTAAAAAGTGATACAGGATATAGCTGGAAGTTGTTAGATATAGTAAATGATTATGAACTATATGCAAAACTGTACGATATGAATGCTAGTATGACGATTGGTCAAAAGGTTTGGGATAGTACAACACATAGCTATACTGTATTTGACGGTAAAATCCCTTATAGTAAAATCTCAAAATTCATTTCTCAAAATGAGATAATGGAAAAATTAAATATGACTCTTAGTCAAATAGCAGATGAAGCTGGTGCAAGTGATGATGTTAAGAGTGCTGTTGCTAGTTCAGGTGATGCAGATAAGCCTTTGATTTCAACTGGTATGACAATAGTTCCAATGGTTGACTTGCATGCAAAAAATGATGCAGGAAAAGACATTATTCTTGTTGAAGGAGAAACACTTCAACAAGGTGCTATAGCTGATATAACAAACTACATCTTGACAGGAGATGTAAATGTTAATCCACCAGTTTCAGCACCGAGAGTTTTAGTAGACAGTACAGACAGAAGTGGTAAGTTTATATTCTCTAAATTACCTTTGGAGTATGCTAAACTTGGAGATAAAGATATCTCAATGCTTACACTTGGAGCTTCAAAATATGGTCATTATGACTCTCCAGTTATAAATGTTGCAGAATATAGTGCAGGTAAGGTTGAAAATATTAAAATCAACCTTAAATCAAAAGGTATTGCAACTGTAAATGTAGAAGTAAAAGATGCAGATACAAATGCAAGTATAGATGCAAATATAACTATTGATGGGCAGTATAAAGAGGTAACTTCTGTTATTGATGATTTTAAAGAGTATTCATCTCTTGAAAGCAAGATTGGAAGCAAAATAGCGTTTGATGACATTATTTCAGGTTTAAGAACTATAACTGTTACAGCTGATGGTTACTATCCGCAAGCAATATCTAAAACAGTCTATAAAGATAATGAAAACAATGTAACAGTTTATCTAAAACCTGCTACTGGAATAGATGATGTCATAGAGCCAAGTATAGGTCTAGTTTCATTTGTACCAGATGAGATAAATGGAATTATTAAACTAGAGTTAGTTGGTTTAGATAAAGAAGATGGTACTTTAAAAAAGTTGGCTGATGGTAGTTTTGCATCTGAAGTAGTTGTTTATGATAATGGTGACAGAATTTATCCACGTGTTACAATGAACAGTGATGGAACAATTGAGGTCATCATTGATACTCCAAAAATAGGTGAAAATGAGATAGTAGTAAAACTCATTAACCCTAAAGGAGAGAGAGCTACTTCACCAATTGTTATAGATTTCTACCCTACAATGGGAGCAATTAAAGGTAGTGTGGCAGATTTTATTGATGACAACCACGACAGCGTGATTGATGATGGTTACTTTGTAGTAGTAGATTTATATGATGATAAAATGAACTATATTGAATCAGTAATGACAGACAAAGCTGGAAGCTTTATGTTCCCAATGGCTCCAGTAGGAAGTGTTTATGCCAAAGCCATACTGATAGATGAAAAGTATGGTACGATAAAAAAAGAGAGTGACTATACTAATGTTGTTGTTGCTGTAGGTAGTATTAAAAAAGTCAACTTGGCTCTTAAAGATAAGAGCGGAGATACCTCTATGTGGATTCCAGAGGTAGATTTTGATCCAGCTATAAGTGAAGATTCACTTGAGAGTGAAGCAGAAGCAAGAAGTGGAACTGTTACCATAAAAGGGAAAGTTAATCACTATGATCCAGCTGGTCAGTTAATGGTAATTGTTAACTATACTCCATATTTACTAAATGAGAGTGATATTTCAACTGAAGATACTACTGATGGATCTTATAACTTTACAAAAGATGTAAACTTGAGTAGAGGGCTTAATCAAATTTTTGTGAAAGCACTTAACCCAAGTGGATTTTATGATACAACTCCTATTTTAGAAGTAAACTATGGAAAAGCTGAAAATTATATGCTTCACTTGAGTGTAAAAGATGATAGCAATGCAACTATTCCGTATGCATATGTAAGTATCATTAATCCAATGAGTGGAATCTATATGTCTGAAGACACAAATGAGAGTGGTGAAGTTAAAGTTGAAATTCCATATACTGACACTGCATATGAGATTGATGTATTTGCGCCAGGATATATTTCATCACCAGTATACTTGTCTGATTTAATTGAAGCAGATAATGCAGATGGTGTAGAAGATAAAAATATAACCTTGAATATCAATCTATTCTCTGACACATATATACCTGATTGGTATATTGAAAGTGTTGAATATACTCAAGACTTATCATTTGAAGTACCATATGGAGTTGTTGTTGTATCTGAACCTGTTACATTTACAGTTAAACCTAGTGATGAAGCCACACATACATACAATGTAATAGTAAGAAATGAGCTAGGAGAAGAGATCTTAAATACAACAACAACAGGAGCTCTTACTCATACATTCAGTGAAGTAGGAAACTATGAGATAGAGTTTAAAGATGAAGAAGGAACAATTTCACCATATATTATATATATCAATGTTGCTGGACTTGATGAAGTTCTGCCTGAACCACCGGTGGCACCTGTTATTCCAACACCGTCTATTGGACTATAAAAGGAGGAAAGTATGAAAAAGCTTGTTACAATAGGTTTAAGTTTAGTTACAGCGGGGATGCTTTTAGCATCTCCAAATGACTCTTATGATTCTGGATTAAAAAGAGCAATTGACTCAACTAACTCACTAATTATGGATAACCATTTCATAAAAGCTGGGGTTAGTGATGACGGTACTTTTGGAGTTAATGGTAATACCAAACCTGGGTTTGAGTTAGATCCTGATGGTGAGGGAAATTATACTTTTGTTAAAGAAGATGGAACAGAAGTGATTCCAGATTATTTAACTCCTGGTTCTCCATTTGAGGGATTTAGTATTAAATTTACTCTTGATGATAATAGTACAGTTTATAAAGTTAATGAAAATAGTTACACAACAGATATTACTGAATCAAACATTACAGCAGTTGACAAATCTACTGATGGTAACATAACAGCTGTAATGCATCAGGCAATTGTGAGCGAAGGAGCAACGAATTATATTGAAATTAAACAGCTATATACACTCGTACCTGGAAGTACAACACTAAATATTCAAGTATATATAACAAATATAAGCGATCAAACACTTAAAGATGTTAAATATGCTAGATTTTTGGATCCAGATCCGGATAATTTGGTATATGGTGATTTTGATACAAAAAATCAGCTAGGACTCAATATAGAGACTCCTGATGGAAATATTACTTTGCCTAGTCAAAATATTGCTTATGCATTAGGTGCTAAAACAAATATGCCAGTAGGATTATTTACTTTTGATGAAAAGTATGAGCATAACGCTGTTATTTCACCTAGTTGGACAAAAGATCCAGATAAAATATTGCTTGGTGGATGTGATGGAGATGGAGATGAAAATGCAACAAGTTGTTCAGATGGTGACTATACAATAGGAATGGCTTTTAAAGTAAATGAAATAATGCCTGGAGAGACTGTAGTATTGAACCTCGGCTACCTTTTTGGAAATTCACTGGCTGAAGCTATAGAGTCTTCTACAAAAGCTGTACTTGATAAAACATTTATAGATTCATTAGGCTTAGGATGGCACTTAGTTGGTACAAGTGAAGCAATATTGGATATGTCAATATTTGATAGTGCTGACATTGTATGGGTTTATCAAGATGGCTCTTGGCAATGGTATACAGTAAATGACATATATAAGCCAACGCTTGTAGATAGTGGATTCCCAGAAATTAAATCTATTAAACCTTTAAGCGGAATTTGGGTTTATAAAAAAGAGATTACAATTCCAGTAATTGAAACAATAACTACTTCATCATCTGCAGATTTGGGTACAGTGTATATGGTCAGTGAATCTGAAATTATTTCTAAAAAATTTGATTTAGTTGATGATACTGGTAGTACTGTTACAGTAGAGTTTAATTCAGATTATACTGTAACTGTTGTAGATGCAGATGGAAGCACATATGATTATACTTGGAGTGTAGATAGTGATGGAAAACTGTTTTTAACTTCTGAAGGAGAAGATATTACAGTAACCTTTTATGGACCAGTTGAAGCTGGTACAAAACTTTACTTAGAGTTTGATGATGGTACTTCTGAAGTAAATACTATTACATTAGTAACTGATATTTAATTTATTAATTTCCTCTTCTCCTTAAGTAGGGGAAGAGGTGTAATTGTAAATTTATAATTTACTAATTTTATGGTACATTAAAGTAATTATAAATTTGCAATTATTGTTAATCTTTTTGTCTTAAATTAAGTTTAATATGGGAAAATGAAATATGAAAAAACTTTTAATTTTAATTATTTTAGTTAGCTACTCTTTTGGTATTACTGATATATTATATAAACCTGTTGTATATAGCTCCACTTTATCAGCACGAACACTTTACTCTGCTACACCTTATTACCCTGAGTATCTCTCTTCAAGTATTGATAAAGATGACAAAAATATTTTTATTTATTCAGGTCATTTTAGAGTAATTTATGGAATATCATATGAAGATTCGATTTTAACAAGAGATTTAGCAAACACAATATTGAGTGCAGCAAATGAAGTATGGGACAAAGAGATAGATGAATTTGGATTTAAAGCTCCAAGGAATAGTGAAAATTACTATATTGATATATATATTGGAAATAGAAGTGCATACAATAAAGATAGTGGTTCATATATGAATATAAGTAGTTATTATGCTGGATATGCTACAGCCTATAGTGACGGTACTCCATATTTTGTCATAAATCCAAGTGTTGACATAAATATTTTAAAAGTAACTATTGCTCATGAGTTTTTTCATACCATACAGTATGCTTATGGTTTAGGAGATGTATCAAATGAAATTTGGTATAAAAATTTATGGTTTATGGAAGCTACTGCTACAATGATGGAGGATGAAGTATTTGATTATGTTAACGATTATGTTAATTTTATCAAATATTACATTGACAGTACATATAAATCTATTGAATATTACAACTCTGCAGTAGAGTATGGCAAAGTGATCTTTGCAAAGTATTTAAAAGAGAAGTATGGATTGAATTTCATTAAAAGTTTTTTTGAGAGTTATAATGTAGAAAAAAGTGCATTAGATGTTTTAAAAGAGAAGTTTGTTGAAGAGAACAGCTCTTTTACGGATGAAATGTTGGAGTTTGGTACTTGGATGGTAAATAAAGATAGTTTTTTTGAAGAAGGAATTTCTTATCCATCTCCTTATACATTTGATTTAGATGATAATTTAAGTGTAGAAGAGTATGGGCTGGTTTTTATTAACAGGGGTTCAGATAGATATTTAGTAAGCTCTAATCCTGAGTATGCTCAATGCAATTTTAAAGGTGAAAAAGATTTAATAGATAATGTAGATATTAACGGATTAATTTTTTTAAATACTAAAAATATACCAATTTATACTGATATTTCAAAAAATAATAAATTTAATGGTTATTCTTTAAAAGCTGGTTGGAATATGGTTTCAAATATTTTAGATAGAAATTTAAGTTTGGAAGATTTATTTGTAAACAATGAAATAGTATGGCTTTTTAGGGATGGAAAATATTATGCATATTCAGCAAATAGCACAATACAAAAAATTATTGAAGAAAAAAATATAGATATTCTTGATAATCAAATGTTACCTGGTGAAGGTGCTTGGGTATATGTTGAAAATGATGAAGTTATTGATTTTGATAATGAAAAAGTTTCAGGTTTTAATCTTAATTTAAAAGAGGGATGGAATTTTATTTCTATTGCATCAAGTTCATTTGATATTAATAAAATAATTGAACCAGTAATAATTTGGTTTTTTAATAAAGAAAGTGGAAATTGGGAGTATTATACTAATTTAGATATAGAGTTATCTTATGAAAAGATTGATAAAATAATTCCTGGAAATGGGTATTTTGTCTATTTTTATCCATAAAATTAAAGAAGGGGAGATTTGTGAAATACTTTAATTTACTGTTTTTGTGTTTAGGGATGGCTTTACCTCTTTACTCTGAAAACATACCTATGCCACCAGCTATGCCATCAGTTAATTTAAATACTAAAAATGATTTAAAAAAAATTGAAAAAAAAGTTACAAAAAAATCAAGTTCAAAGAATTCATGTTCACTTATTCCACCTATGATAGTCAATCTTCCACCTATGTTAGAAGATGACTTAGAAAAGTGTAAAAACAGTATGTATCTTCCAACAAAAACAATTGCAGAAAAAAAGTTGAAGATGCTTTTAAAAAAAGAGGTAAAAGTAAATAGTGTAGATATTGTTAATGGTTTTAGTATGCTTTATAAAATTTATACTAATAAAGGTATCTATTATTGCAATAAAAAGATAGATAAGTGTCTATTTGCTTCTGTTGGAGTTATTGAATGAGTCGATACTTTTTATTTGGCTTACCTGTTATAGTTTTAGTTTATATAATTACTTTTTCGGAACCTACTGTTACTAAAGTTAATGATGTTAGTATTAAAAAAGAGGTATCTGAAAAATATAGTTCAAAAAATAATACAATTTCAAATGATATTGTAATTGAATATGATTCTACTTCCTCAGATAAAATAAATGTATCAAAAAGTTTAAATAATGAAAAAAAAATTATGAAATCAGATAAAGTAGAAGATAAAAGATATACTGCAATAAACAATGAAAAAGACTATAGCTCTAAAGTTGAAAAAAGTATTCTTATAAAGAAAGAGAAAGATATAAGAAGTAAAGAAATAACAAAATTAACAATAGATGAAAATGTAAAAAAGATCATTGGAAAACCTAATTTGAAACCAGTATATAAAGATTGGAAGAAGAGTGGTGAACTTTATTATAATGTTTATGTGGAAGTAGCAAAAAAAGAAAATCTAAAAATACAAAGTGAGTATTCTAATTCAGAAAATGTAAATCAGAGTTTGACTCCTCCAAGTATGCCTATTATTACAACTGTAAATATTGAGAATGAAACAGTTCATGTTATATTACCTGAAAATACAACAGAGGCATATGTAGTAACTAAAGATAGTACTGACAGTGATTTAGAGTCGCAAACTGATAGTAGTAAAAGCGATACTGATAATATAAACTATACTCAGATAGATACTACTAGCAATGAGGTTATTGTAATGACTCCTCCATCTATTGGTGAATGATGTTAATGCGGTTAAATATATTACTACTACTTATATTATCAGTACCACTTTTTTCTGATGGAACTTTTAACCTTCAATTACTAAACAGACATGCTTTTGTATTACCTGAAGGAAAGATACAAGTAAAATTTGGTTATTTGCGTATTAATGATGCACTTGATGTTTTCAATATAAAAGAGCAACAGATCGGTGACCTTGAATCAAAATATGGCACAATGGGTGATATGACAGGTGCTGAAATAGAAGTAAGGCATGGTCTTACAAAGAATGATACACTTTTTTTAAATCTTCAGCAGTGGAATATAGCATACAGTAGCTCAAAATTAAAAAATCGTCATTTAGAGTTATTTGAAAGACACCTCTTATATTCTAATAAATACTTAACCACTTTTAATACTATAACTGCAGATGGTGGTGTTATATTTGATAAAGCAGATGACCTTCATATTACAAACGATAATCTTATAAATAATATGATTCAGAAAATTAAACCGGGAACAAAAATTAAGATATTGGATGGTTCTATAATAATTGATGATCTAAAGCTTACTTTTTATGATAAAGACGGAGACAAAATTTACCCTCACGTTGTAACCAAAAACATGTCTCACAGTGCACTGTTTGCCCGTTTAGCTACTGGAAAAAGATTTAGTTCAAAAGCAATATTAAGTCTTTATGCTGGTATAAGAAGAAGCAAAGTGACTTCAAGAGTAGAAGCTGCTCCAATAGGTGAAAACTCATTTTTAGATAGTCAATTAAAAAAGCTTGAACCAATAAATTTTAATAGATATGAAACTATGGTAAATGTTGGTATAGTTTATGGTTTGGTCTTCTCACGCAAATGGTTTGCTGAGTTTAGTTATGAGTTTGATAAATTTTTTCGTGGAGATGATTTGACTTATATGGATACAAACCACATTATTAAAGCATCACTTACGAGGGCAATTAATCGTAATTTATCAATTTTTGCCGGTGGACAGATTATGTTTCATCAATTAAATACAGATCTCCCTTATCTCTATAATGAATATACTAAAACTCAATTTGACAAGAAGTATGGTTTTATTAATTTAGGGTTTGTATATACATTTTAAAATTTATAATATATTTTCAATTACTTTTTTAAATTAAGTGAAGATTTAAAGTATTATATGGTGTTTTGAAAATATAGATTAAGATTTGTACGATATAATTCCAAACAAAAAATCTAATCTTATTCTATCAAAGATTATTAAGAAGATAAAAAAATTTTCAAAAATCACTATTTTGCTTATAATAAACCTACATTAAAAAGAGAGAAGTATGACAAATATTGTTTTATGTGGTGGCAACGGGACCAGGCTTTGGCCATTAAGCCGAAAATTGATGCCAAAGCAATTTATAAAATTATTTGATGAAAAGTCTCTTTTTCAGCTTACTATAGAAAGAAATGATGTATGCTGTAGCAAAAAGTTGATAATTTCAAATACTGAACAATATTTTTTAGCGCTAGATCAAATAGAAGAACTAGATAATGCAAAGCTAAAAACTTCTCATAATACAAACTATTATAGAGAAAGTTCAACATTTTTGTTGGAGCCAATTGGAAAAAACACTGCACCGGCTATTGCACTCGCTTGTTTCTCTCTAAATCTTGAAGATGTTGTATTAGTCTCTCCATCTGATCATCTTATAAAAGACAGTATCAGTTATGAAAAGGTTTTGCTAAAAGCTGAAAAATTAGCTCAAGAGGGGTTTTTAGTTACGTTTGGTATTAAACCAAGGTATGCTGAAACTGGCTTTGGATATATTGAAGCAGATGGTACAGATGTAAAAGCATTCCATGAAAAGCCAGATGAATCAACTGCTCAAAAATATTTAAAAGCAGGAAATTACTATTGGAATAGTGGCATATTCTGCTTTAAAGCAGGAGTTTTTTTAGAAGAGTTAAAAAAATATTCACCTGAAATTTATGAAATGGCAAAATTAGCCTATGAGAGTAGTAAAGAAGAAAAAGATATTATTAGAATAAATTATAATGATATGATAAAAATTCCAGAAGATAGCATAGATTATGCTGTAATGGAAAATAGTAAAATAGTTAAAGTAGTAATTGCTGATTTTGGATGGAATGATTTAGGAAGTTTTGATGCATTGTATGAAGAGTTACCAAAAGATGAAAATGGTAATACGCTTAACTCAGATTATATATCTATAGATAGTAAAAACAACTTAGTATTTTGTGATACTAGGAAGATAGCAACAATTGACATTGAAAATACAATTATAGTAGATACGGGTGACGCAATTCTCATATCAAAAAAAGGCTCTTCTCAAAAAGTAAAAAAAGTTGTTGAAGAGATTAAAAAAGATACAGAGTTACATAATATTCATCTTACTGCTCATCGTCCTTGGGGAACATATACAGTATTAGAAGATACACCAGGCT
Organism: Hydrogenimonas thermophila; assembly: GCF_900115615.1. Classification (NCBI taxonomy): domain Bacteria; kingdom Pseudomonadati; phylum Campylobacterota; class Epsilonproteobacteria; order Campylobacterales; family Hydrogenimonadaceae; genus Hydrogenimonas; species Hydrogenimonas thermophila. The sequence continues at coordinate 60,990 of NZ_FOXB01000001.1, forward strand.
ATAAAATAAAAAAAATAGTAGTAAAACCAGGAAAAAGGCTTTCGCTTCAAAAACATTTTCATAGAAGTGAGCATTGGATAGTAGTGAGCGGCACAGCAACAGTAACAGTAGGCGATAGAAAATATTTAGTACGACCAAATGAGTCTACATACATAAAAATGGGAGAAGTGCATAGGCTTGAGAATGAAGGAAAAATAGATGTAGTTCTCATAGAAGCTCAAGTAGGCGAATATACAGGTGAGGATGATATTGTTAGAATTGAAGATGATTTTAAGAGATTTTAAATGAAACATAATATTTTGCTAGCTTTTGATTTTGCAAAAAGGGAATTAAAAGCAAAATATGTAGGTACTAGTATAGGACAGTTTTGGTATTTATTGTCTCCATTAATTATGATATTTATTTACTCAGTAATTTTTTCAGATTTTATGAAAATGAAATTAGACATAGTTGATAATAGTTATGCATATAGCATATATCTTATTCCTGGACTTTTAGCTTGGACTTCATTTAGTACTATAGTGATGAGATTAAATAATTCCTTTTTAGAAAAAGCAAACTTGATTAAGAAAATTAATGTACCAATGTATTCATTTCAGTTGGGTATAGTGTTAAGTGAGTTATTTATGTTTTTCATTTCTATGTTATTAGGAGTTATATTTTTAGTAATAGTTAAACAACCAATTACAGTAGAATTCTTATGGTTACCTATAATTATGGTATTGCAAACTATATTTGCTTTTGGAATTGGAGTAATATTTTCTTTATTTACCCCTTTTTTTAAGGATTTAAAAGAGATTATACCGATAATAATACAATTATGGTTTTGGATGACTCCTATAATTTATTTAAATACAATGTTGCAAAATAAATATCCTAAACTATTAATTTATAATCCAATATATTATTTTATTGAAGTGTATCAAAATATTTTTTTATTTGCTAAACCACCATCAATTGATAAAATATTAATTGTTTTATTGTTGTCATTTACAACACTTTTTATAGCTATTTATTTTTACAAAAAAATGGTATCCACAATAAAGGATATTATTTAATGAAAAAAGTCCTTGAAGTAAAGAATGTAACAAAAATATTTAAAATGTATAATAATAATTTCGATAGATTAAAAGAGCTATTTACAAATAAATCTTATCATAAAGAATTTATAGCGAATAACAATATATCTTTTGATTTATATCAAGGTGAAACTCTTGGTATAATTGGAGTAAATGGTGCAGGTAAATCAACTATTTTAAAACAAATAGCTGGAGTATTAGAGCCAACAAGTGGAAAAATAATTAGACATGGCAGGGTGACTGCACTTTTAGAGCTTGGTACAGGTTTTAATGACCAAATGACAGGAAGGGAAAATATTTACTTAAATGGCTCACTTATTGGAATGTCTTATAAAGAATGTAAGGAGAAAGAAGAACAAATTATAGATTTTAGTGAATTAGGTGATTATATAGATGAGCCTATTATAACATACTCATCTGGAATGAGAATGCGCTTAGCATTTTCTATTGCTATCTTTTCAAAACCACAAATCCTTATAGTAGATGAAGCACTCTCAGTTGGAGATGCCCATTTCAGTGCAAAGTGTACAAGAGCACTAAAAGATAGAAAAAAGGAAAATATGAGTATAATTTATGTTTCACATGATTTGAATTCTCTAAAACTTCTTTGCGACAGAGTAGTATTGCTTAATCATGGTGAAATTATAAAAATAGGTGACCCTGAAAATGTAATAAACTCATATAATTATCTTATTGCTAAATTAAATGAAAAAGAAGAGAAAATAGAAATAAAAAGCACCAAGAATAACTCTTTTGGAACTTTTGATGTAGAGATAAAAAAAGTTAGTATAAAAGGTGAGAAATCTAAATCTAATATTATTAGTTCTGGAGAGATTGTTGATATAACGATTAATATTGATTCTAAAATTAATATTAATGACGTAACTGTCGGCATAATGATACGTGACAAATTTGGTCAAGATATATTTGGGACAAACACATTTTATCATAACATGAAAATTGATTTTAAAGCTAATAAAAGCTATTTATGTAATTTTCATTTCCCTTTAAATATAGGTATTGGAAAGTATAGTATTACTGCTGCAGTACACTCAAAAGATACTCATCTTGAATATTGCTCTCATTGGCTTGATAATGCAGCAAAATTTGAAGTAGCTGGAATTATAGGAAGTTATTTTAGTGGGTTATGTAGACTTGAACCAAAATTATCACTGAAAGAGTGCATAAATGAATAAAATGAAAATTGATAACTCTATTGAAAGTTTAATGAATAAAATTAAACATGATGTAGAAAAAAGAAAAAATATTATTAATACTTATAAAAATAAGAGAAATACAAATTTAGTGTTTACTCCCCAAAAAAATATTATCAATAAAAGAGATATACCTTTTGTATATAAAGATATTTATGAATATTCAGATTTTACAAAATTTCAGGATATTGAGTTTATTAAAAATTTATATAAAGGTATATTAAGAAGAGAAGTAGATTCAAATGGCCTAGAATATTATTTAAAATTATTAAGAAGTGGAGATAAAAGTAAAAGTGAAATAGTTTCTTTAATAAGATATTCAAAGGAGGGGAGAAGAAAAAATATAAAAATACTTGGTTCTAAAAAAAGATTCTTTCAAGCAGTTTTATATAAAGTTCCATTAATAGGCTATATGTCTAAAATTTTTATTACTATATGTACTTTGCCTAGATTATTAAAAAGATTAAATAGTTATGAAAGTTATATCGCACAAGAATCAATAATAAACTATAAAAATGATTTATTGCTTGAAACAGCATTACATCAGAAAACTGAAGAGTTAGAAGAAAAATTAGATGAAAAGGTTAAAGAGTTAGAAGAAAAATTAGATGAAAAGGTTAAAGAGTTAGAAGAAAAATTAGATGAAAAGGTTAAAGAGTTAGAAGAAAAATTAGATAAAAAAGTTGAAGAAAAAGATTTTGAATTATACTTAGAAACTGTATATTCTATAAAAGAATATATGAGGAATTCTCAAAAAAAACTACAAGATCTTATAAACGAAGCAGAAAAAAGATTGCCAAGAGAAATTTTAAATGAAAAAGAATTACTAACTATAGTAAGAGAGAAAAAGCATAAGTATGATTCTTTTTATGTAGAATTTGAAGATAAATTTAGAGGCTCAAGAGAAGATATTAAGCAAAGAGTAAAAGTATATTTGCCTTATATTGAAAAGTTATTAGTTAAATCTAAAGAAAATATTAAAATATTAGATATTGGATGTGGTAGAGGAGAATGGATAGAGTTATTAACAGAAAATGGTTATAGTGCAAAAGGTATAGATATTAATCGTGTAATGGTTGATAGATCAAAAAAACTAGGTTTAGATGTTCTAGAAGCAGATGCAATTGAATACCTGCAGACATTAAAAAATGAATCATTAACAGTTGTAACTGGTTTTCATATTATTGAACACCTTTCTTTTGATATACTTATGAAACTTTTTGAAGAGAGTTATAGAGTTCTAAAAAAAGGTGGAATGATAATTTTTGAGACACCAAATCCTGAAAATATTATTGTTGGTGCTTGCAATTTTTATATTGATCCTACGCATAAAAATCCAATACCACCTGTTACTAGTAAATTTATTGCTGAAAAATGTAATTTCAAAGATGTAAAAATTAAATATTTAAATGGAAATTTTGGAGTTAACTTTACTGATAAATTTATTGATAATCAGTTTGGAAGTCAATTAGACTATGCTGTTATTGCATATAAATAAAATTTTTTAATTTGCTTATTTATAAATGTCTTTTAGTTATTATGATTTTAAATGAAATATTGAAACAGTAAAAAGTATTTATAAAATAAAGTAAATAAAGGAGTAAAATATTGGCAACTCAAAAAGAAATATATGAAAAGCTTATCAACTATGTAAATAAACAACTTGAGTCAAATAATCATAATAAATTATATTTTGATCAATCAGAAACAATTGATAAATCATTATTTGAATTTCCAGTTAGTGATTTGTTATCAATTAAAGATGAAGAACAGTTTGTAAATGAATGTTTTTTAAAAATTCTTGATAGATATATTGATAATGGCAATTTGCATCTTATAAGTAAATTAAAGAAAAAACAACTATCAAAAAAAGATATAATTAATATTTTATATTCTTCAAAAGAACGTAAAGTTAAGCATTTAGATTTAAATTTTGATGGAGATAAAATATGATATATTTTGATATTTCAATTTTATACAAAGCAAGAGCAAATACTGGTATTCAAAGAGTTTTAAAAGAAATAATAAAAAGATTTATAGAAAATAATGAGTATTGTATTAACATAATTGTTTTTAATGAAAAAGTTCAAAAATTTAATACAATAAAAAAAAGTTCTTTTTTAAAGTATTTAACATGTGAAAATGTTAAAACTTTTAATTTTGAGATTGAGTCAACAATTAGTATTGATGATATTGCCAGTGTTGATTATCAAAAAAAAAGAAATATATTTTTTGATATAGATGCTTATTGGAATAATCATTTAAAAAGAACTTATTTGTATCCAAAATTAAAACAACGCAACATTATTATATGTAATATTGTACATGATTTAGTTCCAGTGATGTTTCCATATTATATGGAAAAGAATACATTAAGAAATTTTATAATTAATTTATCAGCAACATATAAATATAGCGATATAACCTTCTTTCCTTCTCGATCGACTGAATTAGATTATTTTAATATTGCTGACAAATTAAATATTAATGTTAATGGTGTTACAAGAGTTATTAAATGGGGTTCAGAAATTTCCAATAAAAAAATATTAAACAATTTATCAAATGATATAAATAAACTTTTGGTCTCTAAATATATATTGTTTGTTGGGACATTAGAACCTAGAAAAGGACAACAACTTCTTTTAAATGTATTTGAGAAAATAACTGAACAACATAAAGATGTTAATTTAGTATTTATAGGTAAAGAAGGATGGAATAATAATGAATTTATTATGAAATTAAAACAACATTATTTGCTTTATAAGAAAATTTTCTGGCTAGATAAAATAAATGATAATCAATTAATAGAATTTTATAAACATGCGTTTTTAACAGTATATTTATCTGATTATGAAGGTTTTGGATTGCCTGTAGCAGAAAGCTTAGCACATAAAAATATTATTATTACATCTAAAAACAGTTCAATATATGAAGTCGGAAAGGACTTTGCAGATTACATAAATTATAATTCAGAAAATGAATTGTATGAACTAATTAATATTTATTTAACTGATGACTTACTCTATAAGCAAAAAAAACAGTTTATACGCAATAATTATAAACCATATTCTTGGGATTCAACTTATAATTCAATAATAACTATATTCAATAACTTAACAAATGATCAAATAAAAATAAAAAATAAAAATAAAAAATTACAATTTGTATTTATTAGTATTAATTTAAATAATATTGAAAAAACAATTACCGAAATTGACAAATATATAAATTTTGTAAAAGAATATATTGTTATAACTAGGCGTGAATTAGTAGATAAATTTAAAAATATTAAAACAAAATATAAAATTATAATAATAAATGAGGAGGAGTTATTAAATGAATTATATAAAGATTTTATTAATAAAGATCATGTATCTAAAAATTGGTTGCTTAGAGTATCTTTATTAAATATTGAAGAATTAGATGAAGAATTTATAATGTTAGATGATGATAATAGACCTTTAGTAGAAATAGATATAAAACATTTTATTGAGAATAATAAATACAAAGCATATTATTTTTATGATTTGTTAGATTGGAGTTGTTATATAACTGACTATGATATAGGTCAGCATAATATGAAAGAAGTTTTAGATAAAGACATGATGGAGTTATTATCATATTCTTCTCATAAACCTCAAATTATTAATAAAACTTTATTTAAAGAAGCAGTTAATAAATATTTTGAAATTGGACTTAAGAAGCCTATTGATGAATGGAGTATATATTTTAATTATGCAGTTTCAAACTATCCACATCTATTTAGAAAACTAAAATATGACACATTGAGCTGGCCACAGCATCCGTCTAATTGGAAGCAAAAATATATACCTGATAATTATTTATTTGAAAATTTTTATGAAGACAACATTAAAGGAAACTATAAAAAAAAGATTAATCATAAGAAAAAAGAACTTGAACCATATTTAGAAACTGAAAAATTTGAGGAAGAAGATAAAAAATTCTATAGATTATTTAATATGGTACATGGTGTTATGACTTTTAAATATAAAAACTCTAATATATACATATTTAATATTCCTTATTTTATTAGAGCTAAAAATAAAAGTTGGAAAAAACTACATATAAATTATAAAGCAATTAATTTGAATAATAAAAAAGTTAGTTTAATGTACATAATTAATAAAAAAAATGGAGCTAGTACAGAGTTGTTTATACAGAACAATTATGAAGACAGAGTAATTGAATTTGGAATAAGTTGTGAATCATTAAAACCAGGCGAATATGATTTGCTAATTGATATTAGTATTGATGGAATACAATTATTTGGTGAAAAGTCTCCATATCTTGTAAAGTTGTTTGTAAAATGAAGAAAATTATAATAAATGCTATTCCTTTATTATCAAAAAAAACTGGCGTAGGAAGATATATCTATGAAATTACTAAATCAATAATTAATAGTAATGAATTCAAATTATCATTTTATTATGGGTATATATCTGAAGAATTTTTAGATAATTCAAAAATTCAAAATACATTTTTAAAAAAAATTATTCTCAAATTTGACTTTTTAAAAAGAATAGTAAGAAAAATATTGATTTTTTATAGTAGATTTAATAAGAAAAAGTATGAATTATATTGGGAACCAAACTTTATACCTTATAAAGGGATAAAAGCAGATAAATTAATTATATCAGTACATGATTTTTCTTTTATTCTGTATAAAGACTTTCATCCAAAAGAAAGAGTTGAATATTTTGAAAATAACTTTTTTCCAAATATATACAGAAGTGACGTAATAATATGTTTTTCTTATTTTACAAAGAAGGAGATACTAGATATATTAAAAATAGATGAAAAAAAAGTAAAAGTAATTTATCATGGTGTTGATCATAATTTATTTAAAGTTTATAATGATTTTAATATTAATTTTACTTTACCAAAAAAATTCATTTTTTGTGTTGGCAGCATAGAACCTAGAAAAAACTTACTTGGATTACTTAATGCATACAATCAACTTGACGAAAATATAAAAGAAAAATATAAATTGGTATTAGTTGGCTTTAAAGGATGGAATAACGATAGTATTATGGATATGATAAATAAAAATAACAAGTATGTTCATTATCTAGGTTTTATTTCTGATAAAGAGTTAGCAAAAGTATATAATTTGGCTTCTTTGTTTGTCTATCCATCTTTTTATGAAGGTTTTGGTTTACCAGTTCTTGAAGCTATGGCTTGTGGAACTCCCGTAATAACATCAAATGTATCATCTTTGCCAGAAGTTGGAGGTGATGCTGTAGTGTATTGCAACCCTTATGATGTAGTTGATATAAAAAATAAGATAAAAATGGTTTTAAATAATGAAAATCTTCAAGAAGAGATGATTAAAAAAGGATTAAAAAGAGCACAAGAGTTTACTTGGGAAAAAGCAGCTGAAGAACATATAAAAGTTTTTAAAGAGGTTTTAGATAGTTGAATTATTTTGTTTATAGAGAATATATAAATAAATGAAAGTAGCAATAGTACATGATTGGCTTGTAACAAATGCAGGTGCTGAGAAAGTATTAAAAGCCATTTTAGACATTTTTTCTAGTGCTGATGTCTTTAGTTTAGTTGATTTTTTAAAAAATAAAGATAGAAAAAATATATTAAATGGTAAATATGCAAAAACTTCATTTGTTCAAAATTTACCATTTGCAAAGAGACATTTTAGAAACTATTTGCCACTTTTTCCAAGAGCTATTGAAAGTTTGAATCTGGGTGGATATGATTTAATAATCTCATCGTCTTGGGCAGTAGCTAAAGGGATAAAAAAAGATAAAAATCAGCTTCATATATGTTATTGTCATACTCCAATAAGATATGCTTGGGACCTTTATGAAGAATATACTTCAAATTTAAAGCAACCAAAAAAATTTTTAGTCCAAAAGACTTTAAAATATATTAGAGAATGGGATATTAAGAGTAATAGTAGGGTTGACTTTTTTATAGCAAACTCCATTTATGTAAAAGAGAGAATAAAAAGAATTTATAAAAGAGATGCTGTTGTTATTTATCCACCTGTTGATATAGATAAATTTACTCTTTACACAAAAAAAGAGGATTTTTATTTAACTGCTTCTAGACTTGTTCCTTATAAAAAAACCAGATTGATTGTAGAAGCTTTTAACAAAATGCCAAATAAAAAGTTAATTGTTATAGGTGATGGTGAAGAATTAACATATATTAAAAATATTGCTAAGAATAATATAACAGTTTTAGGGTATCAAAAAGATGAAGTTTTAATAAATTATATGCAAAGAGCCAAGGCTTTTATCTATGCTGCTGTTGAAGATTTTGGAATAGTACCTATAGAAGCACATGCTTGTGGTACTCCAGTTATTGCTCTCAATGAAGGTGGTACAGCTGAAACTATAATCGAAAATTTAAATGGTATACATTTTAAAAAACAGAGTGATTTAGATATAATTGAGGCAGTTAATAGGTTTGAAGCTTTAAAGTTTGATTATAAGAAAATCAGAGAAAGTAGTTTGAAGTATAGAATGTTTCAAAAAGAATTTAAAGAGTTTATTGATAGACAATGCAAAAATATATTTTAAAAAGCTTACTAATTATAAGTGACATTATATGGATGATTACTGTTTTTTATATTGTTTTTTATATTAGACAAAATTTAAATATAGAAACATTACCTGAATTTTCCTCAATAGCATTAAAAGATTTTTCATTTGTGATTTTTATAATTTTATTACTTTTTTATTATGAAAAAATATATGATTTTAGATTTGATTTTTGGCAAGATACATTAAAGATATTTAAATCTTTAGTTATATCCTTTTTAATAGTTTTTTCAATTTTAGCTTTAACTAAAACAAATTTAGAATTTTCTAGATTGTTTATTATATTATATTTCATAATTGCATTTATTACTTTTCCATTTTTTAAAAGATTTATAAAAAGTGTGCTTTTTAGGTTTGATTATTTCAAAGAGAAAGTACTGATAATTGGTAAGGAAAGTGAAAAAAAGATATTTGAAAAAGAGTTAAAAGAAAATTGGTATTTAGGTTCTATTTATAGCAATGAAGACTTTGATAAAGTTATAATACTTTCTGAAGGGTTTTCAATTCAAGAGTTAAGTAATCTAATAGAAGTATATTTAGAAAAAGTAAGTGAAATATTTATAGTACCATATTTAAAAGATATAAATTTTATTCATTCGAATATATTGGAATATTCTAACGTTCGTTTAAATACTATTCAAGTACAAAACAAGCTTTTAATTAAAAAAAATTTAATTATAAAAAATTTAATTGATAAAATTATTAGCTTAATAATACTTCCATTTTTTATTTTATTACATATTTTCATATTTGTCTTAATTAAGTTAGATTCTAAAGGAAGTGTGTTTTTTAAGCAAAAAAGACTTGGTAAAGATGGAAAAATTTTTGAAGTATATAAGTATAGAACTATGTATAAAGATGGAGATAAATTATTAAAGAAATATTTGCAACTAAATCCATATGAGATTGAACATTATAAAAAATTTCATAAATATCAAAATGATCCAAGAGTTACAAAAGTTGGTAAATTTTTAAGAACCACATCTTTGGATGAGTTACCTCAAATAATTAATGTGTTAAAGGGAGAGATGAATTTCGTAGGTCCAAGACCTTACATGATAGATGAAGAAAAAAAACTTGGAGAACATAAAGAACTAATATTAAAAGTAAAACCTGGTATAACTGGTCTTTGGCAAGTAAGTGGTAGAAATGAACTTGAGTTTAAACAAAGAATTGAATTAGAAATGTGGTACATCAAAAATTGGTCAATTTGGGCTGATCTTGTAATTTTAATGAAGACTATTAAAGTTGTATTAAAAAAGACTGGTGCTAAATAAATAGTTAAGAGTCAAATAGTAAATTTTATGTGGTGCGGACGAGAGGACTTGAACCTCCACACCTTGCGGCACCAGATCCTAAGTCTGGCGTGTCTACCAATTCCACCACGTCCGCAAAATAATGAGTAGTAAGTATACAAAAGCATACTTAAATAATAGTTTAAATACAATATAGTTTATAGAGATAGGTAGTGAGTACCTAAAAAAGTAAACAGATAGATTTTTCGACTAAAGTCGACTTTAGCCGACAAGTTCTGGTGGAGGATTTTATGCTTTTATTTAATACAACAGACAGCGATTTTAAAGAGAAGTTTAGTGAACTGCTTGGTCGCGGTGCTATGGATATAGAGCAAGTTTCTGAGATTGTTAAAAATATTATAAAAGAGATACAGTCTGAAGGAAATGAAGCTTTAAAGCGACATATTGCAAAGTTTGATCGATGGGAAGTAAAAGAAGATAGTGACTTAATGGTTGACCCACGTGATATGAAAAAAGCTTACGACAAATTAAGCAGTGAATTACGTGATGCATTGCACTTAGCATATGATCGCATTAGAAACTATCACGAAAAACAGATGCCAAAGAGTTGGATAGACTTTGACAAAGCAGGAAATACTCTTGGTCAGAAAGTTACTCCTGTTGATCGTGCCGGTTTGTATATTCCAGGTGGTAAGGCTGCTTACCCAAGTTCACTTTTAATGAATGCAATTCCTGCAATTGTTGCAGGAGTTGAAGAGATTATAGTTACAACACCAACTCCTGACAATGAGATAAATGAACTGCTTTTAGCTGCAGCTCATCTTTGTGGAATTACAAAAATGTTCAAAGTAGGCGGTGCCAGTGCTATTGCGGCTATGGCGTATGGTACGCAAACTATTCCAAAAGTTGATGTTATTACTGGTCCGGGAAATATATTTGTTGCAACAGCTAAAAAGCTTGTTTACGGTGATGTAAACATCGATATGATCGCAGGTCCGAGTGAAATAGGCATTTTAGCTGATAATACAGCTATTCCTGAGTATTTGGCTATAGATCTTCTTTCTCAAGCAGAACATGATGAGATGGCAAGCTCTATACTCATTACACCTTCGGCAGAGTTGGCTGAGTCTGTACGTGAATTAGTTTATGTAGAGCTTGCAAAACTTGAGCGTGAAATGATTGCAAGAAAATCAATTGAAGAGAGAGGTGCCATAATAGTTACTGAAACTATGGAAGAGGCTGTAGAGTTAATGAACAGAATTGCTCCTGAACACCTTGAAGTAGTAACTGCGAACCCTTTTGATCTTTTGCCACATATTAAACATGCAGGTGCTATTTTTCTTGGTTCATTTACTCCTGAGCCAATTGGTGATTATATGGCTGGTCCTAATCATACATTACCTACAGGTGGTACAGCCAAGTTTTACTCACCACTCAATGTTGAGAATTTCTTGAAAAAGTCATCTATTATCTCTATGAGTGAAGATGGTATAAATGAGATTGGCGAAGCTTGTGCGCTATTGGCAAAGACAGAAGGTTTGACAGCTCACGAAAAGTCTGTACGTATTCGCTTGAAGTAGTTAAGGCAGGACTGGAGTCCTGCTTCCAGACTCGGAAACGGGACTTTCTCAAAGAGAATGCTAAAGAACAAGAGTCCCGTAATTAATAAAAGGGAATAGATGAAGCAGTGGAGTTACAGTTTTAATAGTGAAGAAGAGTTTTCAAAGTTTGTAAAAGATAATAATTTAAAAGATAAAGAGCAGATACTTGTTCAAGTAAACTGTGGTGTTTTAAAACAAAATATTTTTGAACATGTGCAAAAGGTTATTAAAAAAGAGTTGCCACAAGCCATAATTGCAGGAGCGAGCAGTGTTTCTCAACTTTATGATGGGCATGTAACCTCAAATAAAATAGTATTTTCTATTACTCATTTTGAAAAAAGCACTCTTTCGCTATTTGAGTATACTTTTCCATCTTTTGATGAGTGTGATTATTCAAATATAGTAAAACTACTATCTAATTCTCTTAGAGATGATACAAAAGGTATTTTGCTTATTACAAATGCGGTATATTTTGATATTGAAAAACTGATTAGCAATATTAACAAGCATTTTGCACATATTCCAATATTTGGAGGTATTGCATCAGACAGTGATCCTCTTTTTAATTTTACAATTTTTTCTCAGAATAAGATTTATTTTGAAGAGGGTTTAATAGCTGTAATTTTCAGCGGAGAATCGCTGCAAGTCTCTTGCAACTACTATTTTGATTGGGAAGCGATTGGTAAGGAATATACTGTTACCAAGGCTGACGGGAGGTATCTATCGGAGCTTGACGGACAGCCTATTATGGATATTTACAGTAAATACTTTGGTCCAATGGATAAAGACAAGCTTCTTAATGTTTCAATTTCTCATCCACTTATTCGTACTTCATCTGAATTTGGACAGGTGGCAAGAGCACTTTTAGAGTTAGAGGGTGAGAAAGGACTTTATACTGGAGAGTTTGAAGAGGGTGAAAAAGTTCAAATAGGCTTTGGTCACTATGAACGTATGATAGGTCGCTATGATGAGATTCAGAAGACTTATGAAAATATACCAGCAGAAGTAGCATGGTTTTACATTTGTATATCTTATAATTATGGGTATATGGATATTTTAGATGCTTCAGCATCATTTTATAAAAATTCAGATCAGTTATACGGGTTAATAACTTTTGGTGAGTTTAGTCAAAGGGAAGGAAAAAATAAGTTTTTAAACTTTACTTTAACACGTGTAGTGCTTTCTGAAAGTAGTGATTCAAGAATAGAAGTTAATAGTAAAAAACCTATTTTAGATAAAAAGGATGAACTGCTTGTTACTCTTTCAACTCTTGTTGCTTCAAGTAGTCATGAAATTATGAATCTTAACCGTTATCTTGAGCAAGAGGTTCAAAAACGTACAAAAGAGTTAGCAGAGTTAAACTCTTCACTTGAAAAACGCATAGAGCTTGAAGTTAAAAAGAATAGAGAAAAAGATAAAATGCTCTATCATCAATCCAAGCTTGCATCAATGGGAGAGATGATAAACAATATTGCTCATCAATGGAGACAGCCACTCAATATAATTGCTTTAGTTATGCAAGATTTGTCGCTTAAAGCTCAAATTGGCAATATTTCATATACAGAAATAGCTAATGCTGAGAAGAAAGTTAATGAAACACTAAAATATCTTTCAGATACTATTGATGATTTTAGAAGCTTTGTCTCAAATGGTGAAAACTTTTCTAGTCCAGGTGGATTTGAAGTCTGCAAAACAATTAAAAATACAATTAGATTAATTTCTATTGTATTGGAAGATAAAAATATAGATTTGATATTGAAATTGCCTGAAGATGACAAAATTGTTAAGGGAAGCTCAAATGATTTAAAGCAGATACTTTTAAATCTTATCTATAATGCTATTGATGTTCTTAGGGAAAGAGAAGTAGAAAACCCAACAATTAAGGTAGAGGTCAAGTATAATAAATATATAAATATTATTGTGAAAGATAATGGCGGTGGTATAAATCCTAAAATAATTGACAAAATATTTGAACCATATTTTACTACAAAGTATAAAGCTCGAGGTACAGGACTAGGTCTTTATATGTCAAAGATGATTGTAGAGAAGAGATTTAATGGAAAAATAAAAGCCCGCAACACAAGTCGCGGGGCAATGTTTTGGATAGAGTTGCCAATTATGGCTTAACGTCGTAGAATACTTTAAGAGCGCGAATAATCATTGCATTTTTAGAGATGCGCTCAACTTTAGCGTCAGCGTGGACTTTATCATAAAGATCCATTGGTAGAGTAATTGAGAAAGTTTTTGTCTCAATTTTTCTGCGTTTTGCAATTGTTTGGTTGATATTCTTAAGCATATCGATAATTTTATTAGAATCGATAGGCTTTTGAATGAAACTGTCTACTCCAATTTTGATTGCTTCTGAAATTTTGCTCATATCATTGCTTGCAGAGATAATTACAATAATTTGATCAGGGTTAATGTCACGGATCTTTCTTGCAAGTTCAAGTCCATCCATACCTGGCAGAATGATGTCAATAAACACAACATCAGGTCTTCTCATTCTGTAAAGATCCAATGCATCTTCTGCGTTCATTGCAGAGTCAATTGAGTTAAAGAAGTTGCTGAAAGTAGATACCATCAGCTCATTTGCTTCTTTCTCATCCTCTACAACTAGTGCATTTAACTTTTTTGTTTCGTTTGCAATTTTTACAATATCGTTGTCAATCATTATGTTACTCCTTGGTATTGTTGTTTTAGAAGTATAACATTTAGAAACATAAAGAAAAATTAACGTAATTAATTATGTGAATAACTTGAAGGTAACAAGAAGATTATAGGTGACTATTTACGTTAATGGACGACAGTTTAATGGGTGTAGATTAAAATAATTTATATGCAATTAGTGGAATAATACTGTTTTGATTAGGATGTTTTGATTGAAGAAAATGGCGCGGTGGACGAGACTCGAACTCGCGACCCCCGCCGTGACAGGGCGGTATTCTAACCAACTGAACTACCACCGCACCGATAAGAAGAATGGTGGTCGCTAGTGGACTCGAACCACTGGCATCCACCTTGTAAGGGTGGCGCTCTACCAACTGAGCTAAGCGACCGAATAATTTGGCGACCCCTAGAGGATTTGAACCTCTGTGTCCACCTTGAAAAGATGGCATCCTTGGCCACTAGATGAAGGGGTCAATATGACCCTTACAACATTTACGTGGTGACCCGTGTTGGATTCGAACCAACGGCCCATTCCTTAAAAGGGAATTGCTCTACCAACTGAGCTAACGGGTCATCTTTTATTTGCTTTCCTTTGCAAATGTGAGCGAAATTATATGCAAAAAATTTTTATTTGTCAAGGGTTTTTGCAAAAATTTTTAAAAAAAATCATTTGACCCTATTTGAAGCAGGATTTTATAGGCATAAAACATGCTTTGTTCTTGTATATATTGGCGGTCTCCTTCGAAGTGTAGTTTCTCTATAATTGTGCGTTCATCTGCTATTGCACCTATAAATACAGTACCTACAGGTTTTTGTGCTGTTCCTCCTCCAGGACCAGCTATTCCACTGATTGCCAGTGCATAATCTGCCTTGGTAATCTCTTTGGCTCCAATGAGCATCTGCTCAACACACTGCTCACTTACAGCACCATAATATTCTAAAGTCTCTTTCTCTACACCAAGCCATCCAGCTTTAAGTGCATTTGAGTATGTCACAAGTGAGCCGTTAAATACATTTGATGCTCCAGGCTCTTTGGTTAACTGTGCTGCTACCAACCCTCCTGTACAACTCTCTGCAAAAGTTACACTCTTTTTTGCCAATGTCAATTTTTCAATGATATATGCAAAAATATTGTCAGTTACAATAGCTTTATCTGGAAGCAATTGTTTTGCTCCTTTTAGAAACTGCTCTAATTGTCCATATTTTTTACTGACAGCCTCTATCTGAAGCCATCCTGGTGTCAGAGTTGTTATATTTATATTTATCTCATAAGTTTTGCTCAATGGATCAAGTAAAATTTTTGCACTCTCTTCATCCATATGAAAAATATGCAATATACCTCTATCTTCACTATGTTCAATCAAAAAAATAGGTAAGGTCTGTCCAGGTTCTGCCATTACAACGTTTATTGCAGAGTTATTGAATTTGATTAAGAAGCTGTTATCATCATAAATTTCACTTTTTGAAGGTATTAAAAGGTTCTCTTTAAGAATTAAAGTATCATCTATCATTGTTGAAATAAGTTTACTGACTGGTGTAAAGGCATTTTTATTTGTAACAATTATAATATTTCCTTCTTGAGCCATTTGCTGTTGCAAAAGTGTAACAGTTTCAGTGCTGGTTTCTGGTAGTTTTATAATTTGTTCTAAAAAGCCTAAATGATTTAGTTCACGTTCAATATACTCCATAAAAGGAGTGTTGAGGTATAGATTTTTGCCAATGATTATTAGACGGTTTTTCATAATTATCACCTCCGTAGTTTTGCTATTATATCAATAAATCAGCACATTTTAATCACCTTTTTACTATAATCGATTAATTTTTCTCCGGAGTGATGAATGGACTACAAGGCAACACTTAATCTTCCAAAAACCGATTTTCCTATGCGCGGAAACTTACCGCAGAATGAACCTAAACGCTATGCGAAATGGTTTGAACAGAAGGTTTATGAGCGTATGAAAAAGAACCGCGAGGGCGCGGAGATGTTTACGCTTCATGATGGACCTCCTTATGCCAATGGAAAGATACACATTGGTCATGCATTGAACAAAATTCTTAAAGATATCATTGTCAAAGACAACTACTTTCAAGGGCGTGCAGTACGATTTACACCAGGCTGGGATTGTCACGGTCTGCCAATTGAACAACAGGTTGAAAAGAAGATAGGCAAAGCAAAAAAAGAGCAGTTGCCAAAATCTAAAATACGTCAGCTTTGTCGTGAACATGCTGCAAAATTTGTTGAAGTGCAAAAAGAGGGCTTTAAAGCTCTTGGTGTTATTGCTGATTGGGAGAATCCATATGTAACGATGGATTTCCGCTTTGAAGCAAACATCTATCGTACACTATGCAATGTTGCAGCAAAAGGGCTTTTGGTTGAGAGAAACAAACCTGTTTACTGGAGTTGGGCTGAACGTACTGCATTGGCAGAAGCAGAAGTGGAGTATGAAGATAAAGAGGATTACTCTATCTATGTCGCTTTTGAGTTGGGTGACAAAGCAAAAGAGAAGTTGGGACACCCTGAAGCTGCTGCAATTGTCATTTGGACAACAACACCTTGGACGCTTCCTGCTAATGTTGGTATAAGCCTTAACCCTGATGAGATTTATGTGCTTACCAAAGATGGCTACATTGTTGCAGAGAAGCTCTTTGACAACCTGCTTGAGAGTGGGGTTGTGGAAGGTCCGATTGAGATGCGAATTCCTGCTCGTGATCTTGAAGGAATGGTAGCCATTAACCCACTTAATGGTCGTCCTTCACGTATTGTACTTGGTGAGCATGTTGTAATGGAAAACGGAACAGGTGCTGTTCACACTGCTCCTGGTCACGGAGAAGATGACTACCGTGTAGGTTTGGTTAACAACCTTGAAGTCATTATGCCTGTTGATGAAGAGGGCAGGTATGATGAGACAGTTGTGCATCTTGGACTTTTGCCTAATGCAGAAGAGTTTGTAGGCAAGCACATTTTTGAAGCTAATGAAGAGATTTTAAAACTTCTTGGCAAGTCACTTTTGAAAGTTGAAAAGTTTGTTCACTCTTACCCACACTGTTGGAGAAGTCATACACCTTTGATTTTCCGTGCTACAAAGCAGTGGTTTATCAGTGTAGATGGTAAGCCAGATGGTGAAGAGAAGAGTTTGCGTGAAATAGCACTTAGTGAGATAGAGAAGACTAAGTTTTACCCTGAATGGGGACGAAATCGCCTTAACTCTATGGTTGAGGGCCGTCCTGATTGGTGTATTAGCCGTCAGCGTGACTGGGGTGTGCCTATTGCATTTTTCCGTCACAAAAAGACAGGTGAAGTAATTTTGGACGAAAAAGTTCTTAACTTCATCGCTATGATATTTGAGATGAAAGGGTGTGATGCTTGGTATGATATGAGCATTGAAGAGCTTCTATACCCAGGCAGTGGTTATGATCCGGCTGATCTAGAAAAAGTTATGGATATTTTAGATGTATGGTTTGATAGTGGTTCTACCTGGTATGCTGTACTAAAATCTCGTAACTATGATGCAGGAAAATTCCCTTCAGACCTTTATCTTGAAGGGAGTGATCAGCATCGTGGATGGTTCCAAAGCTCACTTCTGCTTGGATCCGCTGTTGAACATAAAGCTCCATACAAAGCTATCTTGACACACGGCTTTACTGTTGACGAGAAGGGCGAAAAGATGTCCAAGTCAAAAGGTAATGTCGTTGCACCTGATGAAGTTGCAAAAAAGTATGGTAGTGAAATTCTCAGGCTTTGGGTAGCGATGAGCGAGTATAAGAGCGATCTGAAAATCAGTGATGCTATCTTAAAGCAGGTGGCTGAAAACTACCGAAAAATACGCAATACATTCCGCTTCTTGCTTGCCAATGTCAACGATCTTGAAGAGTTGGTACCAGTTGAGAAGATGGGAGAACTTGATCGCTGGATTGTAAAGAAAGCTAAAGAAGTCTTTGCATCTATGCGTGCATCGTTTGATATGTATGATTTCTCTAAAGGGTTCCATACTCTTAATAACTTTTTAACAAATGAATTAAGCGGTATTTATCTTGATCTTACAAAAGATCGTCTCTATTGTGATGATAAAGATGATATTACAAGACGATCTAGCCAGAGTGCAATGGCAATGATTGCTAAAACTCTATTGCCATTGGTTGCACCGGTCCTTACATATACTGCCGATGAGTTGATGGAATTTGCACCTGCTGTTGTTAAAGGGGAAGCAAATGATGTATTTGATCTTATTTATAAACCGCTTCCTGATGTCCAGAGTGTAATGGATGAAGATTATATGATTCGTGCTAGAGAAAGCTTCTTTGAAATTGTTGACAGACTGAAAAAAGAGAAAGCAGTCAAGCAGACATTGGAGCTTGGAATTGTTACAGAGAGTGAAAAGTTAAAAGTTTTAGATCACAAAGATGCTGAAGATTGGTTTGTTGTCAGTGAGATTTCCAAGGCAAGTGCAAGTGAAGTTCTTGGTGAGTTTGAAGTAGATGGTGATCGTTTCACTATTGTTAGAGCAAGTGGATACAAATGTCCAAGATGTTGGCGTTTTGCTGCACCAAAAGAGGATGGACTTTGTGAACGATGTGCAAAGGTGTTGAATGTTTGATTTAAGTCAACCGATTAGCTGGCAAGTAATTGTCGGAACAATCGGTTTGATATTACTAATAACAGCACTAGGTGTTTTGGCAGTAAATAAAAGATGTTAATAGTTTGAGTTGGGAGTTAAGAGTTAGGAGTTAGGGATTGAGTAATTTCTAAACTCCGAACTCCTAATCCCGACCTCCAAATAAAAAGGAGATATGATTTGATTACATTAAAAGAGGCTTTGCAGTTACCAAAAGAAGAGATTAAAGCATTACGTGATGATTTAAAGAAGAGAATAGAAGAGAAAAAGGAGTTAAACGCCTATATCTCTGTAGATGAAGCAGGTGATGGTGTACCTTTGCTTATAAAAGACAATATTCAGGTAAAAGGGTGGAATATTACCTCTGCTAGTAAAATTTTGCAAGGGTATGTGGCACCTTACAATGCAACAGTTATAGAGAAGATAGAAGCTGCCGGACTTTCACCTTTTGGCCGTGCCAATATGGATGAGTTTGCTATGGGAAGCTCAACTGAGAGCAGTTTTTATGGTAAAACACTTAATCCTCACGCCCCAGAGCGTGTTCCTGGTGGATCATCTGGCGGGTCTGCTGCTGCAGTTGGTGCAGGTGTTGCTATTGCTGCACTTGGAAGCGATACTGGAGGTTCTATCCGTCAGCCTGCAGCATTTTGTGGAATTGTGGGTATGAAACCAACATATGGACGTGTAAGCCGTTGGGGGCTTGCAGCTTACAGTTCTAGCCTTGATCAGATTGGACCTATGACACAAAATGTTGAAGATGCAGCTATTTTGTATGATATTATCAGTGGACATGATAGTCACGACAGTACCAGTGCTAACATCGACTATACACCTGTAACTCCAAATCTTGATCCAAATAGAAAACTTAAAATTGCTGTTATCGATAATTACATTAAAGATGCAAGTGCAGAAGTACAAGCAGCATATGAAACAGCAATTAAAGCTTTAGAAGATGCCGGTCATACAATTGTGCATAAAGAGATGATGGGTGCAAAATATGATATTGCTGCATATTACATCATTGCTACAGCAGAAGCTAGTGCAAACTTGAGCCGCTATGATGGCATTCGTTACGGAAATCGTGCTGAAGATCCTAAAGATCTTAAAGACCTTTACCTGCGTACACGTAGTGAAGGGTTTGGCGATGAGGTTAAGCGACGTATTTTACTTGGAAGTTTTGTTCTTTCAAGCGGATATTATGATGCTTACTATCTTAAAGCTCAAAAAGTACGACACTTGATTAAAGATGAGTTTGAAGAGGTCTTTAAAGATGCAGACCTGATTTTAAGCCCTGTTGCACCAACACCAGCGTTTAAATTTGGTGAAATGGCTGATCCGCTTCAAATGTACTTGAGTGATGCTTATACCATCGGGGTTAACCTTGCAGGTCTTCCGGCAATCAGCCTACCAATTCAAAAAACAGCAGAAGGTCTTCCTGTAGGACTTCAGTTGATTGGTAAACATTTTGATGAACAGACAGTTTTTGATGGTGCATTAAGCCTTGAGGCGGCAGTAGCATATAATAAATAAAAAGGAGATCACCTATGAGAATAAGAAAACGCGCCCTGACATTCGAAGATGTCCTTTTGGTTCCAAAACACTCAACAGTTTTGCCTAAAGAGGTAGATATATCAACACAGTTGACTAAAAATGTTCGCTTAAATATTCCTATTGTATCAGCGGCAATGGATACTGTTACTGAATATCGTGCGGCAATTGCTATGGCACGTCTTGGCGGTATTGGTATTATTCATAAAAATATGGATGTAGAGACACAAGTAAAGCAAGTAAAAAAGGTAAAAAAGAGTGAGTCTGGAATCATTATAGATCCTGTATTTATGCACCCCGGGCAGACTCTAGGTGAAGCAGAAGCTATTATGAGAGAGTATCGCATTTCTGGTGTGCCTGTTGTAGATAAAGATATGAAACTACTTGGAATACTTACAAACCGTGATATGAGATTTGAGACTGATATGGGCAAAAAGGTCGAAGATGTAATGACTAAAATGCCTTTAATCACTGCTAAAAAGGGAATCTCTCTTGATGAAGCAGCAGATATTATGCATAAAAACAAGATAGAAAAGCTTCCGTTAATTGATGAAAACGGTGTTTTGACAGGTCTTGTTACAATCAAAGATATAAAGAAACGCAAAGAGTATCCTAATGCTTGTAAAGATGATTTTGGTCGTTTGCGTGTAGGTGCTGCTATTGGTGTTGGACAGTTTGACAGAGCTCATGCATTGGCTGAAGCTGGTGTAGATGTATTGGTGCTTGATTCAGCGCATGGTCATTCTCAAGGAATTATAGATACACTTAAAAGACTTAAAGCTGAGCTTGATGTTGATATTATTGCTGGAAATATTGCAACAAGTGAAGCTGCAGAAGCGTTGATTGAAGCTGGTGCAGATGCGATTAAAGTAGGTATTGGACCTGGTTCAATTTGTACTACAAGAATTGTTGCAGGTGTTGGTGTTCCTCAAATCAGTGCTATTGATGAGTGTGCTCAAGTTGGACATAAGTATGGTGTGCCTGTAATTGCAGACGGTGGTATCAAATATTCAGGAGATGTTGCTAAAGCATTGGCTGTTGGTGCAAGTTGTATTATGGCTGGGTCTATTCTTGCAGGAACAGAAGAGAGTCCTGGTGAGACAATTATGTATCAGGGACGACAATATAAAAGCTATCGCGGTATGGGAAGTATTGGAGCAATGACTAAAGGAAGTACTGACAGATATTTCCAAGAAGGTACTGCTGCTGATAAACTGGTACCTGAAGGCATTGAAGGTCGTGTACCTTACCGTGGACGAATTGCTGATGTTATTCATCAGCTAACAGGTGGTTTAAGATCATCTATGGGATATTGCGGTAGTAAAGATATTCCAACTTTCTGGGAGCGTGCAGAGTTTGTTGAAATTACCAGCGCAGGTCTTAAAGAGAGCCATGTGCATGATGTTATGATTACAAAAGAGGCTCCAAACTATCATATATAGAGTTAAGAGTTAGGGGTTAGGAGATTTCCTAATTCCTAGACTCTAAAAATTAATATTTTAGGTGTATTTCTATAGAACATTGGCAATTGAAAAATATCTAAAATATTAAGGTTTTATAGATAAGTTATATTCAAGGATTTACAATGACCCAACAAACCAAAGCACTCCATGCAGGATATGAAAAAGATAGCCAAGGCACAATGGCAGTACCAATTTATCAGACAACAGCATATGAGTTTCGTGATGTAGAACACGCTGCAAACCTCTTTGCCCTAAAAGAGCTTGGCAATATCTACACTAGACTAAATAACCCAACCACCGATGTTTTTGAAAAACGATTTGCTGAAATGGAGGGTGGTGAAGCAGCTCTTGCTACTTCAAGCGGAATGGCTGCCATCTTTTATGCAATTGCCAATGCTGCAGAAGCAGGAGATAATATTGTCTGTGCAACACAACTTTATGGCGGAACATTAACTCAAGCTGCTCATACTCTAAAACGCTTTGGTATTGAAGCAAGATTTTTTAATGTACATAAACCAGAAGAGATTGAAAAGCTAATAGATGAAAAGACAAAAGTAATATTCTTTGAGACACTTACAAACCCTAGCATTGATGTTGCAGATATTGAAGCGATTGTAGAGATTGCTAATAAATATAATATCTTAACAGTTGTAGATAATACTGTAGCAACTCCAATCCTTTGTCAGCCTCTAAAATATGGTGTAGATGTAGTAGTTCATAGCGCTAGTAAATATACAACTGGTCAAGGTCTTGCTATTGGCGGAATAATGGTAGAGCGTAAAGGGTTGGTAGAAAAGATTAAAGATAACCCAAGATATCCACAATTTAATGAACCAGATGTAAGCTATCACGGACTTATTTATGTAGATGTGCCACTTCCTGTATATACACTGCGAGCAAGATTAAGCTTGCTAAGAGACCTTGGTGCAGTAGTAGCACCTTTTAATAGCTGGCTCTTTATTCAAGGATTAGAGACATTGCCAATAAGAATGCCAGTTCACTCTAATAGTGCTAAAAAAATAGCCCAGTTTCTAGAAGAGCATCCAAAAGTACTAAAAGTTAATTACCCAGGTCTTAAGAGTAACTCAAACTATGAAATGGCAATGAAATACTTTAAAGATGGCATGAGCAGTGGTCTTCTTAGCTTTGAAGTTGAAGATTTTGAAACAGCTAAACAGATTGTAGATAGAACTAAAATATTCTCTTTGGTAGTAAATATAGGTGATAGTAAAAGTATTATCACCCACCCAGCAAGCACAACACATCAGCAATTGAGTGATGAAGAGATGAAAGCTTGCGGTGTTAAACCAGGACTTATACGTCTTAGCATAGGATTGGAAGATCCTAATGATTTGATTGAAGATTTGAAACTTGCTTTAGAAGGGTAGCATTAACGTTGAAGTTAGAAACAAAAAAAGAGCTTTTTACCAATCCTCTCTATCTTGAGAGTGGACGAATTCTTGAACCGTATGAGTTAGTTTATGAAACATACGGGGAGATGAATGAAGATAAAAGTAATGTCATACTGGTAACACATGCATTAAGTGGAAGTCACCATGCAGCAGGTCGGTATGATGGCGATAGAAAACCTGGATGGTGGGATGGGCTTATTGGTGATGGAAAAGCTATAGATACTTCGCGTTTTTTTGTAATATGTGTCAATGTAATTGGTAGTTGTTATGGATCAACCGGTCCTATGTCACAAATGTATCCAAGCCAAGAGCGTTATCGGTTAAAGTTTCCTGTAATTACTGTTAAAGATATGGTTAAAGCACAACGCATACTTCTAAGCCGCTTGGGAGTTGATCAACTGCATGCAATTATTGGCGGTTCAATGGGTGGTATGCAAGCTCTTCATTTTGCTATTGAGTTTCCTTCTATTTCCAAACATACCATTGCAATGGCAGCAACACATGCTACAAGACCTTGGGCAATTGCTTTTAATAAAGTAGTCCAAGAAGCGATCATCAAAGATCCTAAGTTTAAAAATGGCAATTATGATCCTGAAGATTTTAAAGATAGTGGTTTTACAGGACTTGCAGTGGGCAGAATGGCTGGACATATAAGTTATCTAAGTCCTGAGTCAATGGATAGAAAGTTTGGCCGTGCTTACGTAGAGACAGATGGTCTGTTTGAGCTTTTTGGAAAATTTCAGGTTGAAAGATACCTCGAGTACAATGGTTACGGTTTTAGCAAATGGTTTGATCCTTTAAGTTATCTATACATTACTAAAGCAATCAATATTTTTGATATCTCAAGAGGGTATGATTCTCTTGATGAAGCACTAAAAAAGATCAAGACAGATTTGCATCTAATCTCTTTTAAGCGTGATTTGCTATTTATGCCTGAAGAGATGAAAGAGATTAAAACGGTAATGGATTCACAAGGTCAAAGAGACTTGGTAAGTTACTATGAAATTGACAGTGATTACGGGCATGATGCCTTTTTGGTTGAGCTTGATAAGTTCAGTGACTATGTTGCAAATGTTTTGAATCAATAGCATATTTGGCTGTATAAATTTAAGGAGAAGCTATGGCAAAAGAGCTTGGATTTGAAGAGAGAGTAGAGGCAGCGAAGAAGATAATGGAGCAGTTGATGGATCCTGAGATTCCATTGGAAAAGAGTGTTAAACTCTATAAAGAGGGAATGGAGCTTTTAAAAGAGGCAGGAAAGATTCTTGAAGAGGCAAAAATAGAGGTTGAAACTATTGAAAAAGAGGAGATTGATCCGGAGGAGCTTATATGATTAATCTGGCTGCGCTTCAAATGCCAACTCAGGGAATGAATCCAAATGCTCTAGAGCATTACTTTAAAACAGCCAAAGAAAAAGATGCTAAATTAATACTTTTGGGAGAGTATGTTTTAAACCACTTTTTTAAAGAGCTTGAAAAGATGCCTATAAATATGATAAAAGATCAAAGTGAGCATCATTTAAGGGTAATCAAAGAGCTTAGCAAAAAGTATGATATGGTGGTAGTTGCTCCTCTTGTTCAAGTAAAAAACAAGGTTTGCTATAAAACTATTGTAAAAGTTACTCCTAAAACAACACATACCTATTATCAGCAGATACTTATTGATTATGGCCATTGGGATGAAGCAAAATATTTTGCAAATGAAGTTAAAGAGTTTGAAGATCCAATGGTTTTTACTCATGAAGGAGTACGATTTGGTGTTATAGGAGGTTTTGAGCTTCATTTTAACTGGTTTTTTGATCGTCTTAATGCCAGGGATGTAGATGTGCTTTTACTTCCAACGGCTGCAACATTTGAATCACTGCAAAGATGGCGTGAAATTTTAAAAACAAGAGCTTTCTTGCATAATATCTATATTTTAAGAGCCAATCGTGTCGGTGAGTATCTTGATAAAGATATTAAGTGGAAGTTTTATGGTGATTCTATGTTGATTACTCCTATGGGAGAGATTGAAAATCTTCTTGAAGATAAAGAGTCTTTGATGGTTGTTACTGTTGATCGCAAAGAAGTTCGTGAAGCCAAGAAGCTTTGGGGATTTGAAAAACAGATAAAAAGGAGAGGCGGATGAATGATGCAGCAAATTTTAAGGAAGACTATTTTCTCTACTTTAACCGACAGGTAATGCTTTGGGGAGAAGATACACAAGCTAATCTTCAAAATAAAAAAATTGCAATTATTGGTTCAGGTGGACTTGGCAGCTCTTTAGGTTTGGCATTGGGTGCTAGCGGAATAGGGCATATAGACTTAGTTGACTTTGATGAAGTTTCAGTACACAATATTCACCGTCAGATTGCTTTTAAAGTAGGTGATGAAGGGAAAAAAAAGTGCGAAGTTGCTGCAAAACTGATTGAGAATCGTTGCCCATATGTTAAAGTAACTCCTTTTGATATGAAGTTTGAAGAGTTTGCAAAAGAGAAACGAACTTATGATCTTATTTTAGATGCTACTGATAATTTGCCAAGTCGTGCTCAAATAGATAAGTTTGCTAAAGAGATTGGCTCTCCTTGGATTTATGGTTCTGTAGAAAGCTTTAATGGACAGGTATGCTTCATTGAAAAGAGCAGTTTTGATGCTTTCAAGGTTATGGATAGAAAACCTGCCGGGATTGCAGCTCCTATTGTTATGCATATAGCATCTCTTCAAGCAAATTTGGCACTACGCTATCTTGCTGGAGAATCTGTAAAAAAAGATCTTCTTTACTATTTATATTTCAATGATGAGGGTGAGTTGATAACGCAAAAGTTTAAAATGCCTGTTTGATTATAAAATAGTAATTTAAGGTTTGTAATGTTTAAAAACGGTTTCACTAAATTTAATGACAAAATTGAAACCATAATTAAATCTGCAAAAGAGTCTATGAATGACTTATCAATACCAATACGAACGAAAAAAATTGCAATTACAGGCCTTAGCAGATCAGGAAAAACAATATTTATAACGTCTCTCATTGAGCAACTGCTTCATCAGAAAAAAATTGACTTTGTAACATCAAAGCATAATACTTTTAAAGTTAGTTTATTGCCTCCAAAACCTTCTGTTAAACGTTTTGACTACTACACATTTAGTAAAGATATTAAAATAAATCATAAATGGCCAGATGGTACTGATAGTATTAGTTCAATTACTTTAGAGTTTGAAAGTAAAAGCAGTTTCCCTATGCAGGGCAATTCAAAATTCAGAATAGAGCTTATAGATTATCCAGGAGAGTGGATTTTAGACCTTGCTTTATTGCAGATGAGTTTTGATGAGTGGTCTAAAAAGGTTATTGATTGGCTAAAAAGTATAGATGAAGAGTTGGCAATAGACTATTTAAAAGAGATAGAAGAGTTAACAGATAAAAGCTTTGGCAAAGAGATAGAAGAGAAGATACACTTTAAATATGCAAATATGATCATGTTTTTCAAAAAAAAGAGTTATTCAAATCTTACACCTGGAAGATTTTTAATGCCAGCAGACTTGGCTGATGATCCTCTACTTATATTCGCACCTATTTATAAATCAAATTCTCCTTTATATCATGCCTTTAAAGAGAGGTATGAAACTTATTTGAATGATGTTGTCAAAGATATACAGCTTGAGTATTTCAAAGGGTTTGACAGGCAGATAGTTTTAATAGATGTTGTCAAAGCTCTTCAAAATGGACCTAAATGTTATGAAGATATGAAAACAGGTCTTAGAAGTATGTTATCTATTTATGAACATAAAGATAAAAACTTCATTTTGCAATGGTTTACTCCTTCCATTAAAAAAGTTACATTTGTTGCTACTAAAGCAGACTTGGTTGCATCATCTCAGCACAATAACTACCTCTCTTTACTCAATGAAATGGTTGAAGGTATTAGAAAAGATTTAGATATTAATCATATCAAGACAGATACATTTGTAGTTGCATCAGTAAAAAGTACTCAAACTGTAATGGGAAAGTATAATGGTAAAACACTATCTTGTGTGAGAGGAATTGATGCAAAGGAGAATAGGCTGGTTGAAATATATCCAGGTGAAATGCCATCATCCTTTCCTTCTCCTGATCAGTGGGATACAGAAAATTATGCTTATGAAGAGTTTTTACCTCCAAAAAAATCATATAAAGATGATGAGCCCTTTGATCATATAAATATGGATCGCGTTATTGAATCGATTATAGGGGATCTGTTATGACAACAAAACCTTTTAAAAAGGTTGTAGAAAATGATATTGCAAAGAGTGAAAAAAAAGAGAGTATAAAGCCATTTAAAAAAGAGGTATCAGATGAATTTACATTTGAAGAATCTGCATCTTACGACTTTGAGAGTATTGACAAAAGTGAGATAAAAGTCTCATTTATAAAAAAATCTATCAAATTTTTCAGTGGATTAAGTGGTATTTTTACAGCTTTGGCTTTCTTTATAATAATTGCGATAATTGCAGATACAATTCAAACAGTTAACAATATCATAACTTCCGGTACTTTTGCAGAGTATATATATTTGGGAGGTTTACTCTTTTTATTGCTGGTTCTTTTTTTTAATATATTTTCTTTTATTAAACAGTTAAAACAGCTAAAAAGTTCTCAACGTATCAAAGAGGAGTTTAAATCTCAAAAGAGTAAACCAACAGAAAAGATAGTTACATTAGCCAATATACTGTTTGAACACTATAAAAACAGTTCTGATAAAGATTTGCTATGTAAGATAGATGAAGTTAAAAATAAGATAAACGACTCTGTAGTTTATGAAGATATTTATAATGAGTTGGATAATTCAGTACTTTCTGTTTTAGATAAAAAAGCCAAACAAAAGATACATAATGCTTCTGTTCAAGTAGCTCTTTCTACAGCTATATCTCCTGTGCCTTTAGTAGATATGGTGCTGATAGTATGGAGAAGTACTATGCTAACAAAGGATATTGCTGCTATTTACGGGTACAAGCCTGGAGCTTTTACAACAATTTTTCTTCTAAAGCAGGGGGCTATGAATGCACTTTTTGCAGGAGTTACTGAACTTGCAACAGACCTTTTAAGTGATGTAACAAGCTCTTCATTTATATCAAAAATTTCATATTCGGCAGGTCAGGGCATAGCAAATGGAATATTGATGGCAAGACTTGGGTATGGAGTTATGGAAGCTTGTCGTCCAATAAGTTCAAAAGATAAGAGGAAAAGTTTTTTTAAAACGATTGTCGCATCTATAGTTGAGTCATTTAATTTTTCAGAGCAAAAGGATAAGTAAATATTTTTAAGAACCAAGATGGCTTTCTAGCAGTTGTTTAAGTTCATAATCTTTTTGATCTTTTGCAATTTTCAAATATTTACCATCATGAAAATCAGCTTCACCACCTGCACTTAACAGCATATCTAAAATGTCAAGTTTTCTTTTCTTTATTGCCCAAATTAGAAGTTCATAATTGTTTGCGTTAGGGTTGGCACCTCTTCTTAATAGTTCATATGCAAGTTCAGTATGACCATTTTTTAGTGCTTTTCTAAGAGCATACTCTTCATCGGCATGATAGTTAGAGCCTCTTTTTATCAAAAAATTGACAATTTCACTATGTCCATTTTCAGCCGCATATCTTAGAGCAGCATCTTTACCTGTTCTGATATCAAGCCCCTCTTTGTAAAGATATTTAACAATATCAAAATGTCCCTCTTTTGCTGCCAGAGCAATAGCAAGGTCAAATCGTGCATGTATATTTGCACCTTTGCTCTTTAAATATGCAACTACATCTAAATGACCATTTCTTGCTGCCCAAATAAATGCATCATCTTTTAATGCATGTATATCTGCTTTTTTTTGTAAAAAAAACTTAACCAAATCTAAGTATCCACATCCGGCACTGTATCGGAAGTAAAAGTCATCAAATAGATGAAGATCAATACTGCTGTTGTCTGACAAAATTTTCAATGCTTCCAAATTTCGGCTATCTGTTATCCAGAACATAGTTTTAAATTGATGCTCTATTTTAATATCTTTAGCATTGTTTTGTAGAATTTTTAAAACTTTTTCATTGTTATTTTCTAAACAGGCTTTGTATAACTCCTCCTCTATTTTTTCTATCTTTTTGTCCAAAAAATCTCCTTTTTTGTTATAATTTTATAACAAGAGGGTTAATATGGATATTAAAGAGATAGAGAAATTAAAAAACAGTCTTATTCCTGATATAAATAAGTTTTTAGAATCTATAGTTAAAGAGTTATTGAATTCAAAAGTAAAAAATGACACTTTAAGTCCGCTTTTGCTTACCCATAAAGAGTTTGTAGATCTTTCACTATCTAGAATTATAAAAAAAATTAAAGAAAAAATATTTCTTCTGGCAAAACAGAAAGGAATGCCGGTTGGAGATAAAATTTTTGAGGTTAAACTTGAATATCTAAGTGCTTATATCTTTAAATATGATATGAAGCACGATAATGTCATTTACAATAGAATTGCAAAATATATTATAAATTTAATCAAAAAAGATCCACAATCTCTTAACCAGTTTGTTTCAACATTACGTAGAGATGTTTATGCCGGTAAATATGGAAAATTTCGCTACCCAGAACTGTACCCTTTTGATAAAAACAGATATTCATCACCTATACCTGAATTAAAAAAAATTTTAACACATGTAGACTCTATTAAAAAGCAGTTAAAACATAAAGAGAGTGAATTAAATAAGGTTACTAAAGAGTTGGATGCAGCTAAAGAGACACTTTCACAATTAGAGTTTGCAATAGAAGATACAAAAGAAATAGTTGTCAATCTCAAGAAAAAATATAAAGAGGTTGAATTAAATAACCGTATGTCTATGGTAAAAAATCAATATAAATATTTTGGTTTATTAACAGAGAATTTAAAGAAGAAGATTGAAAAATATGAAAAAGAGAAAAACTTTTTAATGAAAAGTATTAATGGCTTTAAAGAAAAAAACAAAGAGTTACTAAATAAAGAGGAAGAGATTATAAATACAATCTCTTCTAATTTGAAGAAGCATAAAGTAAAACTGTAAACTATTGTTTTTGAATTGAGACAGCTATTTCTAATATTGAGTTTTTAAAAAAGAGGCCATTTTTAACTTTACATTTATCGCATAATATAGGTAAAGATAATTCATACCCTTTATTTAATTTAGTTTGAATATTTCCTGCAATTATATTTAGCATCTCTTTTATTAAATCAATTTTCATATCTTCATTTACTATTCCAAATAATTTTTTTGACATTTTTGTTAAAGATTCATCTGAAACTCTTAATACAAGAAAAAAGTTTTTTGCCCCACTCAATAAAATTTTTACACATTTGCATTTTTCAAATTCAATTTTCTCGACTATCTCTATATCTTCTGAAAAATAGATGTCAGAATACTCTTTAACACTTAAAATTATGATATCTTTCATTGTAACTCTTCTATACTAAGTAAAATGTCTATATTTAACAGAGTTACCATCTCATTTGAGTCTATCTGCACTAAACCTTGAATATACTTGCTATCCATTCCTATTGAAATATCTGGAGTATTCATTATATTTTCGTTTGTTATTTCAGCAATTTTTTGAATATTGTCAACTACAATACCTATGATTTTATTTTCATTTGTTTTGATGACAATTACAACAGTATTTTCATCATATGTAGCTTTATTTGCAAAACGTTTTCTTAGATCAACAACAGCTATAACTTCACCTCTAAGATTTGTTACGCCTATTATCCACTCTTTTTCATTGTATAGAGGTGTAATTATAAGTCCTGAATAAACTAATATACCTTTAATTCTATTAAGCTCTATTCCATATGTAGAGTTTAATAGATTAAATACCATTATTTCCATTAGAAACCTTCTGTTTTTTACTCTCTTCAACAATATTGGCTATATCAAGAATCAATCCTACGCTACCATCACCTCTTATTGTTGAAGCACTTATTCCTTTAACTTTTCTGAAGTTCTTTTCTAAAGATTTAACAACAATTTGTTCTTGTGTCATAAATTCATCAACAAAAATAGCTACTTTACTTGTTTCAATTTTTGAAATTATCACTATTCCTTTTGTTAAATCATAATATTTTGGTTCAATTCCAAAAAATTTATGAAGTCTGATAACTGGTATAAACTCATCTCTGACGATTAGGATCTCTTCACCATCATTTACAACATTTTTAATGATCTCTTTAATTGGTTGAAAAGATTCAAGAACCATATTTAAAGGGTATATAAATTTATGATCACCTACTTTTACATTTAATCCATCTAATATTGCTAATGTTAATGGAAGTATGATTACAAATTTTGTTCCTATACCTTCTTTTGTATAGACTTTTATGGTGCCACCAATAGAGTTGATATTGTTCATAACAACATCCATTCCAACACCTCTACCGCTGATATCGGTTACTTTACTAGCAGTAGAAAGACCTGGAGAGAAGATAAGCATAGCTATATCTTCATGACTCATTCTTTCAAGTTCATCTTGTGTTATAATATTTTTTTCTACAGCTTTTGCTCCTATTTTAGCTGTATTTATGCCAGCACCATCATCTTCTATGGTAATAATGATCTGTCCGCTTTCTTGTGCAGCAGAAATTGTTATTTTACCTTCTTTAGGTTTTTTTGCCTTAATTCTTTCCTCAACTGTTTCAATACCATGATCCAAGGCATTTCGTAAAATATGTGTTAGAGGATCCATTAATGACTCAACCATTAGTTTATCAATTTCAACAGTATCTCCATAATGTTCAAATTTGACATTTTTACCAAGCTTCTTTGACAAATCTCTTATGACTTTAGGTAATTTTGAATATACTGAGCTCATTGGAATCATCCGTACGCCCATTACAGACTCTTGTAACTCTCTAATATTTCTATCAAGGACTTCCAATCGTTCTGTGATCAAATTTTTAATTGAATAATCTTCCAAAGCTTCTGCAAATTGAAATAGCATACTCTTTGTAATTACTAAGTCACCGACTTTATTCATCAATATATCTATTTTATCAAGACTTACTCTTATGGAGTTACTAGAGACAATATTTTTTAAAGTTACTTTTTTGTTTTCATTACTTTTTTTATCTTTTTTAGGTTTATCTAGATTATCTTTTTTTATACTTTGTTGCTCTTCCTTTTGAGCTTTTTCTATAGAATCATTTGAAGATTGATGCTTGATTGCGTTATTTATTTTTGTCTCATCAAAAATTTCAAAGCCTAAATTATTTTTTGAATCTTCATCAAATATCTCAAAACCTTGATCAGTTGAAGTTGAAATAGTCTCATCAAATAACTCAAAGCCAACATCATCAGATTGTTTTAGTTTTGAAATTTCTTTTTTTATATCTATAAGGATATGTTCAATTTCATGTTTATTATTATTTAGCTCTTCGTCTATAAGTGCTTCTGCTATTTTTATAGCTTTTTTAAAAAATTTATTGGTTTTAGCATTATATTTATAAAAGCCATCTCTTATTTTATCTAGATACTCTTCTAGTTCATGTATATACTTTGGAAAAAACTTAAATCCTATAAACTGAGAGCTAGCCTTTAGTGTATGAATTTCTCTAAAAAGTTCGCTAATTTCTTCTTTGCTTAAACTGCCAACAGTGTTAAAATCATTTAGTCTTTTATTTATTTTTTCAAAAAGATCAACAATCTCTCCTCCATTCATTTCAATCAATTTTTTTTGATTTGTATCGTACTTATCTCTATTTTTGGTAGCTAAATCATTAGTCGTTTTTTTTGTAAAGCTATCTATCTGTTTTTTGAATTGATTATATTTCTCTTCAAATTCATCATCGTCTAAGTTGTCAGAAAACTCTTTTTGAAGTATGTTGTTTAGTTCATCACTGCCATCTATAAGAAACTCAATAATTTCTGGTGTAGCTTCAAATGCACCATTTCTGATCATATCCATCAAAGATTCAAAAAGATGGACAATTTTTGAAAACTTTTCAAATCCAACAGAGCCACTACCTCCTTTAAGAGTATGAATATCTCTAAATAGAGTATCCATCTCTTCTTTACTTAAGGAGCCATTCTCTTCAGCTTCTAATAATAGAGAGTTGATATTTTCAAAAAGTTCTTCACTCTCTTCTATGAAAGCTTCTTTGATTTCATCCATCAATTATCACTTACAAATTTTTTATTTTTAACTTGTTCATACAGTTCATTTGAAATTTTTGAAAGGTCATATGTTACAACATAAGTATTTTGCATAATAACTTTATTCTGATTAGTCATTTCATCTATATCTTTAATAAGTTTATTGATTGATTCAATCTTTTTCATCTCTCCATCTGCCTCATTTGCAACTGAATTGACTAACCCAAGTGTATTTGAAACATTTTTTACAACTGACAAAAAGTTCTCTTTCATATTTTCTGAAATTTCAATACCTTCAGTTGATTTGACTTGTGTTTTGGAGACAAGCTCTTTAATCTTTTTAGCAGCTTCTGCACTCTTATTTGCAAGGTTTCTAACTTCTTGAGCAACAACTGCAAATCCTTTTCCAGCTTCTCCTGCTGTTGCCGCTTCAACTGCAGCATTTAGTGATAAGATATTTGTTTGGAATGCAATAGAGTCAATAACACTAATTGCTTCACTTATGTCATTTGTAGAAGAGTAGATTTCTTGCATTGCATTAAGAGTATTTTCTGCCAGTTTTTGACCCTTTTGGGCAGAGTCTGAAGTTTTATTTGCTACCTCTTTCATTTGATTTGTTTTATGCACTGTTGATTCTATTGCTTGCATAATGTCATCTATCTGATTTGTAGCAATATCAATATTTTTATTTGTTTGAGACAATGTTTTTGAAAGCTCATCAATATTTTCTGTCAGTTTATTAGATGTCTCTTGTAATACTTCACTTTTTTCTGCTAAAGATTTGGCAATAAGTTGTGCTGAATTGCTAAGAGAATCACCAAGTTTATTGACGCCATCTATTAGTACCTCTATTTCACCTTTTGCTTTTAAAGAGACTCTAGGTGTGTAATCTTCTTGTTTATAATTTTCTAGTACAGATAAAATAGTAGAGTATAGTTTTTGTATCTCATCTAAAAATGTGTTAAGACTTTTCTTAAGTTCAGCTATTTCTGGGTTGGCAGGGTTTGAATGTATTCTGTATGAGAAGTCTCCTTCTGACATTGAATGAACTACATTTCTTATCTCTTCTACACACTCTTTATCTTTTTGTAAATCTTTTTCAATTTTTTCAATATTTTTATTAATTATGTCAGCAATGACTTCAAACTCATCATTTGAGTTTATATTTAATTTTGTAGGATTAGATATATTTCTATTTAAGTATTCAAAAAATGTAACAAGACCGTTTTGTAAAATATCAATATTATTTATTATTCTTTTTGCAAATATATAGAGAGCTAAATTGATAATTATGTTTATAATTAAAATGATTATAAACATAATAATATTCTCTTTTGTAATATCCAGATTGTCTGAGATTTTCAAATCAGATTTAATTTTAGCTATAGAAGATTTTAAATATTGATCTAGTTTTGTTGGTAATGTAGTGTTTTGATCTTGTTTTTCAAAATTTGGAAGATAACTTAATATTCTGCTTCTATATGGTTCTCCTAATGTGTTTAGATATTTTCTAATTTTATCAATATGTATTTTATTCTTATCATTTTTGTATTGCAAGAATTCTATATAGATATTTTGTAAAATAACCTCTTTTTGATATATCTCATGATTTTTCTCAATACTCTCTTTAGTCATAGATATTCTGTAACCAATTGTTATTTGCAATATTATAAATGCAATGAAAATCCCCACTCCCAACCAACTGTTTTTTGTTCTAATGCTGACAATTTTTTTCATATTTTTCCTTTTATTTTTTTTATTGTTCTAAATACTGTTTTATATATTTATAAAGGGTTTTTATATCTGCCTTATTTATAAGAGCAATTGCTCCAAGACTTAATACTTTGTCATTAACACCAATGTTTGTCATACTGGTTAATGAAAGTACCGGTAAATCTTTATAAACTGGATTTTCTTTGATATATTTAATAACCTGATAACCATTCTTTACAGGCATTTCTATATCTGTAACAATAAGTCCTATTTCACTCGGTAACATAGTTTCTAATCTATCTATAAGTAGTTGCCCATTTTCAAAAATCTCATATTTTATGCCAATAGAAGAAAAAAGTTCATTCAATTTATCAATAACTGTAGTTGAATCTTCTGCAACAAGAAGGTATTTATCTGAGTGAATAGGTGGTAATTTAGCCATTGTTCCAATATCGTAAATAGTTGTTCCTTTCTCTTTTGCAACATTAATATCTGATAAAAGTTTTTCAGCATCAAATATAATGCAGGTTTTATTAACTCCATCATCAGTTTCAATTTCTGTTACATAAGATATTTTTGGGTCATTTCCGCTTGGAAGTTTTAGGTCACTACTGTTTTTCTCTTCAATTTTTATGATATCTTTTACTAGGATTCCTATTTTTCTTTCATTATAGTTACAAACTATGATAATTTTATATACATCTTCATCAATATCATTATCTCCAATCCATCTGTCAAGATTTACAATTGTTATGTATTCGCCACGAAGATTAATAACACCGTTTACTAATCCATTAGCAGAAGGAGTTTTAGTAATTTCTATACTTTCTTTAATAAGAAATGTCTGAATTTTAGAGATATTGATAGCATAAATTTTATTGCCACCTGTATGAAATATTGCCAACTGCATAACATTTCTAAGATAGCTTTTTGTAATGTAGTCAACATTTTTTTGTATATAATTTTCATTATTGAACATTTTTCTCTTCTCTTACTATCTCAATCATTTTTTGTGCAAGAGGTACTACACTTTCAGGTTTAAAAGGTTTAACTAAATATCCTTTTACGCCTTTGCTTACCATTTCTCTAACTTTTTCTCTTGCACCTTCAGTTGTTGCCATTATAATTTTTATATGGTTATAGATCGGATTTTCTCTAATTTTATCAACTGTTTCAGAACCATTAAGATTTGGCATATTCCAATCCATAAAAATAATATCAATTTCAGGATTTTTTTTCAAAACATCTAAACACTTAACACCATCTTCTGCTTCATAAACTTCTACATCTTCAAAATTGTTTAAAATGGAGTTTTTGATTATCAGTCTCATTGTTGAACTGTCATCAACAGTTAAGAATTTTACTTTAAATGTATCTTCCTCAGGCTCTTCCTTTACAGGAATAAGATCATTAATAGTGTATTTGACAATATTATAGTCTGTATCAACCGCTATTAACTCATCATTTTGTGAATCAAATATAATGGGTTTAATATCTTCATCAATTACAAAATTTTCTGATGTATCAATATTTAGTGCCTGAAAACCATTTTCATATTGCATTATTAACAAGCCATTTTCATACTTCATTTTATTAATACAGAAATCTAAATATATGGTATCTGTAACTCTACTGTTTTTTAGATCATAAATTTTAAGTTCATTGTTTTGATTGGCTATAAAACATAAATCGTTTGCTATTGTAAAAGAGGTTATGTTAGCAGTGTCATTATATTTAAATTCAATTTTTTTCTCTATGATATTAATGCCCTTAATAAGATTTTTACTTTGTGCAATGACTATATAATCAGTGTAAAAAGATATATTTTCAATTTTTGTTTTAAATATATTCAAGTTTATTAAATTTTTTCCGCCAATAATACTATGAATTGCAATTGCACCACTGTTTTTACCTACTCCTATTAGAACAGAAGAGAGTGTAACACAGCTAATATTGTCCAATAAAAATTTTGTTAAAAGTATGTCATCTTTAAAGTTAATTACTTTTACATTTTCTCCAACTGTAACAATTTTATTTTCATGAATAGATTGATATTTTGAAACATTTGCAATAGTATATTTTGGAGATAACGTATTTTTATCTATTATTTTTATACTTTTATCTGTAAATATAAGTATATTGTCATCAGCATACATAATATTGGTTACTTTATTGCCATATTTTATTAACTTTTTTGTTGCTGGCATTTAAAATCCTTTTATTTACACATATCTGTAAACAAATTCTTTAGTTATATAAAGGAAACTATTTTAACATTTAAAAATAAAAAACTCCTTCACTTTATATTAATAAAAATAAAAAATTTAGAAAATTAGGACGATTTCAGTTTTTTTAGCAGATAGCAGAATATAGTTATAAAAGATATTGATTAGTTTAGAATAGTTTTTATGCGGTTTTAAAGAGTTTAGGCTTACTTCTGTATTCTTAAATATAGAATACAGAAGCAATAAAGTTTCTAACAGTTTTAGAGCATTACTCCCTTAATTACAAAAAATATGATTGCTGAAAGCACAGCTGCAGCTGGAACAGTTATGATCCAAGCTGCAACTATCTTTTTGACAGCATTTCTTTGTACATATTTAGTTTTATAAACATTTTTAAGAGCTTTGTTCTCTTTTTTAATACGTTTTTCATACTCATTTATTACTTCAAACAAATATACTATTCGCTCATAATCTGCTTGTGTCTTTGTATCTTTTGATTCAATAGTTTTAAGTTCATCTTGGAATGCTACAAGTTTAGACTTTAACTCTTCAAGTTTCTCTTTTTCCTCTTTAATGCGATATTCCAGTCGTTGTGTGCGGTCTAGCCATTCACGCAAGAATCCAACACCAAAAACACCCCCAAGTGCAATATGGGTTGAGCTGACAGGAAGACCAAGCTGAGAAGCAATAATAACAGTAATAGCAGCAGCTAATGCAATAGAAAATGCTCTGATTTGATCAAGCTCGGTTATCTCACTACCTACTGTTTTAATTAGCTTAGGACCATATAGTGCAAGTCCAAGAGAGATGCCTACAGCACCAATGATCATAACCCAAAGAGGTATAGCAGCTTTTGTAGAAACTGTAGCGTGAGTTAAAGCATCATATATACCTGCAAGAGGTCCAACGGCATTTGCAACATCATTTGCTCCATGTGCAAAACTAAGAAGAGCTGCTGCAAAAATGAGTGGAATAGTAAAAAGTCGATTTACACTTGATCGCTCATTATCTAGTGAATCTGCATATTTGGTAATTGTTGCTTTTACAAGGAAAAATATTATTATTGCACCAATAAAGCCTAAACCTGCCGCTGTTGGGAATCCAAGCTTGACTACATGCTTAATACCTTTTAAAATAACATAAGTTATAAATGCCCATCCCATTACAGCAACATAAAGCGGAACCAATTTCATTGCTGCTTCTTTAGTATTCTCTTTGTATATAATAGTCTTTTTAATTGCATACAAAAAAGCAGCAGCGATTAAACCACCTAAAATTGGAGATATTACCCAGCTTGCTGCAATTTTACCCATAGTTCCCCACGCAACTATGCCAAATGTTCCCGCTGCAGCAATACCTCCACCCATAACACCGCCAACAATAGAGTGAGTGGTTGAAACAGGAGCTTTAAGGTATGTAGCAAGATTAAGCCACAGTGCTGCAGCCAATAGTGCTGCTGTCATAGCCCATACAAAATGATCAGGATGGGCAAATGCCATAGGATCTATGATCCCCTTTTTAATTGTACCTGTAACATCACCACCTGCAATAAGGGCTCCTGCAGATTCAAATATAGCTGCAATAATGATAGCCCCCATCATTGTCAACGCTTTAGAACCAACTGCTGGTCCAACATTGTTTGCAACATCATTTGCACCAATATTCATTGCCATATACGCACCAAACAGTGCCGCAACTGCAAGGAATGGGTTTCCTGGAATTTTATCCCAAGTGGCCAGTAAAACTATGACCATAAAAATTAGGGAGAACCCAAGACGTAAGAAGTCGGTTTGACTCTTCTTTACAGCCTTTTTCTGCATCTTCTCGAAAGTATTTATCTCCATATAACAGCGCCTTAGTATAAAGATTACAAAATGGTAACAAAGGATAGATTAAAATCTGCAAAGAAATTGTAAATCTTGTAACTTATATGTAACCATTTTGTATTGCAATTGCAACAAAACTATCAGATACTTTCATTGTTTAATTGCTGTAGTTCCAAAAAAGGAGTTGTGGAATGGAAGAGATAGTTTTAAAACTGGTTGAGTGTCTATGTAGTAAATATGGAATATCTACTGAAGAGGCATACTCTATGATCTACAGTGAATGGGAATATGTTGAAGAGATGGTTATATCTGGTGCAAATGAAAAGAAGCTATGTAAAAAGATTGCAAAAAGACTTCTTGATCTGTATATGGTGGCATAATGGCTGTTCAGGTAGAAGAGTATATATCTAAAAGTTATCCCTCATTTGTTAACTATCCAAAACCATTTCAATACAGCATTTTAAGTTTTTTTAAAAGATTTTTTCATGAAGATGAGATAAACAGCTTTTTAAAAGAGCACGCTCATAAAGATGCTTTTGGTTTTGTTGAAGCAGTACTAGATTATTTCGATACAAAAGTTGTAGTTGATAAAAAAGAGATGGCACGGATTCCTGCTTATGGAAAAGTGGTTATTATTGCAAACCATCCTCTTGGAGCTTTGGATGCCTTGGCTCTAATATATCTTTTGCAAGATATTCGTAAAGATATTAAAGTTCTAGCAAACGATTTTTTATACTCATTTGATAATCTCAGAGAGCTTTTGATTCCTATAGACAATATCTCAGGAAAGATGAAGAAGAGTTCAATTAGCTCCATTTATGAAGCCTTAAACAAAGAAGAGGCGGTAATTATATTTCCATCAGGAGAGGTTAGCAGGGTTTGCCCAGATGGAATTAAAGATACAAAGTGGCAAAACGGGTTTTACAAGATAGCTAAAAAAGCAAAAGCACCCATTTTGCCAATATACATTGATGCAAAAAATTCAAAAAGTTTCTATCTTCTTTCAATGATCAACAAAAGTATCTCTACTGCAGTTTTACCAAATGAAATGTTCAAGTTTAAAAATAAAACTATAACTTTCAAAATAGGTAAACAGATACCTTATAAAAACTACTCTATACAATCACTCGGATCTAAAGAGATAGTACGACTATTGCGAAAACATTTTTACAATGTTGCAAAAGGCAAAAAGGGCATATTCAAAAGTGTTAATGAGATTGCACTTCCTGAACCTCGCAGTGAGATAAAAAATGAGCTTAAAACAGGTATTGAGTTGGGAACAACCTTTGATGGAAAGAAGATAATTCTTTATGAAGGTACGAAGATGAATGCCCTCTTTAGAGAGATTGGTCGTCTTCGTGAAATATCATTTCGTCAGGTAGGAGAAGGGAGTGGCAGAAAACGTGATATTGATGATTATGACTTTATATATAAACATCTCATAGTATGGGATGATGAAGAGCTGGAAATTGCAGGAGCATACCGTGTCGGAGTCTGTAAAGATATTATAGATGTGTACGGCATGGAAGGGTTATATACATCCACTCTTTTCAATTACGATGCAAGGTTTAAACCATATTTGCAAAATGGTATAGAACTAGGTAGAAGCTTTGTTCAACCTCGATACTGGAACTCTAGAGCTTTGGACTATCTTTGGCAGGGAATTGGAGCTTACTTGCGTCAGCATCCTGATATTAGGTATCTATTTGGACCGGTAAGTCTGAGTGCAACATTTACAGAAGAAGCAAAAGCATTAATTGTATATTTCTATACTCTATATTTTGGCTCTAAAGAACCGCTAGTAAAACATAAAGAGCCATTTAGATTAAGCAATGAAGTAAAAACTCATCTGGCTTCAATTTTTACTGGCAGTGACTACCGAAGCGATATGAGAGTATTAAAAGAGGAACTAGAGATTAGAGGATTTTCTATTCCAGTTCTTTACAAACAGTATGCTGAAGTATGCGAAGATGGTGGAATGGAGTTAATGGATTTTGGAATAGATAGGGAGTTTAACCACTGTATTGATGGTTTTATAGTTGTAGATTTAAAACGACTAAAACCATCTAAGAGAAAACGTTATATAGGAGAAACAGTATGAAAAAAAGATGGAAAGCAGTGTTTAAGTCAGTTAGAAGCAGATATGGATATATTGAGAGTATGATCGTTTATCGCCACAAAAACTCTTCAGAATTTAATTATCTCTTTCAGGTTTAATCCTGGAAGGTTATATATTTCCCTCATATTGACATTCACAATAGTTAAAAGCTACAATATGTGTAATTTATTGCAAAAAGTAGTAAATTATATTATTTAAAGGAGCCTTTTATGGCAAAAACACTAAAGAAAAAAGCGGTAAAAAAAGTTGTTGCTAAAGCAACTAATAAAGCAGTTGCAAAAAGTATTATTAAGAAAAAAAAGGCAGATAAACTTGCAAAAAAAGCTATAAAAGCTATTTTGAAAAAGAAACCTACAAAAATAAAAGCGGCTAAAAAAATTGCTAAGAAAGTGATTAAGAAGGCTGCATAATCATATCATTAGGAAAGAGTTTAATTTATTCTTTCCTATGAGTTATGCTAAATACTCAATCAGTATCATTAGATGAATTATATGTAATTTTGATTGATAGGTATCGCATAAAAAAGAGTGAAAACAAAATTAATATCAATAGTGTTAATTTTGTAGTATCGATATGCTCATGAGTAATGGCAATCATTAATTCTCTTATTGCATAGATGATTGCAGCATCTACCATATATCTAATTTTTATACGATGTTTTTTGAAAAAAAGAAAAATCATTTGAACTACTTCTATAATAACGATTAGTTCAAGAAGTAAAATTATTGTTTTGGTAAAGTCGCCGCCGACTATAATAAGTGTTGCAAAAATGAATACGGCGACGACAATATCAATATATTCTCGTAATTTTGATAGTATACTCATAATTATCCAAACTTTCCTGTGATGTATTGCTCAGTCATCTCTTCTTTAGGTGTAATAAACAGCTCTTCTGTAACACCAAGTTCTATGAGATCACCAAGATACATAAATGCAGTATAGTCACTTACACGGGCAGCTTGCTGCATATTGTGAGTAACAATGATAATAGTTACTCTATCTTTTAGTTTAATAATAAGCTCTTCAATAGCTTGAGTTGAGATTGGATCTAGGGCTGATGTTGGTTCATCAAAGAGTAAAACTTCTGGCTCAACTGCAATGGCTCTAGCAATGCATAGACGCTGTTGTTGCCCACCGGACAGTGCAGTACCTGAACTTTTAAGACGATCTCCAACCTCTTTCCATAGTGCTGCATCTTTTAGTGCCTGTTCAACTCTTCCATCAAGTTCACTTTTAGATTTTATGCCTTGCAGACGTAATCCGTATGCTACATTGTCATAAATGCTCATAGGAAATGGTGTAGGCTTTTGAAAAATCATTCCTATCTGTGTACGCAGTTTAATAAGATCCTCTTTCTTATCTAAGATATTACGCCCTTTAAAGTGAATGTCTCCTTCATATCTATTTCCAGGGTAGAGATCATGCATTCTGTTAAAGCAGCGCAGCAAGGTTGTCTTTCCGCAGCCACTTGGTCCAATTAATGCTGTAACAGCACCTTTTCCAATTGGCATATTTATATTTTTCAAGTTAGGTTTTTCAACACCTGCGTAGTAGAAACTGAAATCTTTTACCTCAATAATATGTTCATGTGTTACTTCACAAATTGTTGCCATTAGCGGTTTCCTTTTTTATTTCTAATAATAATACGTCCAATAATATTTGCACCCAGAACGAATAGGGCTAAAATAAGGGCTGCTGCCCATCCTTGATTGATCCAGTCGTCATATGGACTTGTAGCGTAGTTGAACATAGTAACAGTTAGCGATGCTATCGGCTGATTTAGATCAGTCGAGAAAAAGTTATTACTAAATGATGTAAACAGTAATGGTGCAGTTTCTCCTGCAATACGTGCAACAGATAGCAATATACCTGTTAACATTCCTGTTTTTGCTCCTCTATAAACAACTTGAATAATAACTTTATATTTCGGTGCTCCCAGTGCTGCTGCTGCTTCTCTAAGACTTCCTGGGACTAACTGTAACATATCATCTGTAGTTCTAAGAACAATCGGTACCATCATTACAGCTAAAGCTGCAATTCCTGCCCATCCACTAAAGTGTCCAATTGGCTCAACCAAAATAGCATAAACAAATGCACCTATTACAATACTAGGTGTACTCATCATAATATCTGAAATATCTCGTATTACTCGAGCTAATTTACTCTTTTTCCCACCATACTCACTTAGGTAAGTTCCTGCTAAAACACCAATAGGAACACCTATAATAGAAGCACCTATCACTAAAATAAGCTGTCCTACAAGAGCATTTCTAAGACCGCTAGGTTCTCTTCCTGGAGGAGCCATGTCATAAGTAAATATATCTAAGCTTAAAGCATTAAAACCTTTATATAAAAGTACGCCTATAATCCAGAAAAGAAACAGCATCCCTGCTATTGCTGCAGCAGAGGAAAGAATCATAATAATTTTATTTAAAAGAATTCGTCTCTCTTGAAGTGTCATATCTTTTGCTCCTGAAGGTTTCTAAGGAACCAGAATTTTGCTATGGCAATAACAGTAAAACTTATTACAAGAAGAATGAGTGCCAAGTAAAATAGACTGGAGTAGTAAAGATCTGTATCTGCTTCAGTAAACTCATTTGCCAATGTTACAGGAATACTTGTAGCCGCTTTAAAAATAGAGTCAGGCACTTTATGTGCATTACCCATTACAAAAGTAACTGCCATAGTTTCACCAATAGCACGACCAAGAGCTAGAATAATAGACCCAATGATTCCACTTTTAACATAAGGAATGACGACATCTTTTAGTACTTCCCATCTTGTAGCCCCCATACCGTATGCTGACTCTTTTAAAATAGCTGGAGTTGTCTTCATAGCATCTCTTGTAATAGCTGCCATAAAAGGAAGAATCATAATAGAGAGTACAAATCCGGCAGTTGCCAGTCCAAGTCCATTCCCACCCCATATGTCACGCAATATTGGTGCAAGATAGAAAAGCCCCCACATACCATATATTATGGAAGGAATAGCTGCAAGAAGTTCTATTGCCATACCTACAATAGTAGCTATCCAAGGTGGAGCAAGTTCACTCAAAAATATAGCAATTCCAATAGCAACAGGTGTAGCTATGAGCATAGCTATGATTGTCGAAACT
Organism: Hydrogenimonas thermophila; assembly: GCF_900115615.1. Classification (NCBI taxonomy): domain Bacteria; kingdom Pseudomonadati; phylum Campylobacterota; class Epsilonproteobacteria; order Campylobacterales; family Hydrogenimonadaceae; genus Hydrogenimonas; species Hydrogenimonas thermophila. The sequence continues at coordinate 105,528 of NZ_FOXB01000001.1, forward strand.
ATTGAACCATATATAGCTGGATAGCCACCGAAAATATCCATATTTGGAGCCCATTTGCTATTTGTAACAAACTGCAAGCCAAATGCGTCAATAGCAGGTTTTGCCTCATTGAATAGTACAACAAATAGTGCCGCAAGAACGATCAGTACTAAGATCGCAAAGAAGCGGGTTGTGTTGTGGAAGACAGTGTCGAGAATTCGATTCACACTCTTTCCTTTGCTGAAAATTATGTGGTGAATTATAAGAGGTTTTGGTTACAGAATTATTACATTGCTTTGGTAAATGAAAGAAGGAGGCGGTAAATACCGCCATACCAGGGAGTAGTTATGAAATTTGCAAGCTTTCTGAGCCTTCGTTTTGGCAAAGGCTCATTTAAGCCAGCAGAGCCAAAGCGCAAATGCGCTTTAAGCTCTTACCATTTAACTTCTGCAGATAGCATATATTGATCTGCTTTTCCTTTTCCAAAATTAACAGAATCATATGATTTAAGATTACCAATAAATTTTACATTTTTATTATATTTGTAAGCAACACCAGCTATATATTGATCTTTATCCAAGTTTCTATAAATTCCTGCATCTGCTTTATCTTCTGTTTTCCAATAGTCATATCTTCCAAAAATAGACCATTTGTGAGCAGGGCGGAATTCACCATTTACAGTGTAGCCAGTACCACATCCTTTTCCTTCGTTGTATGTACTAGAAGAAGAGTCAACATACATACCTGCAATTAAGAACATAGGTTGATTATAAACAGCGTGAATACCCCACCACTTCTTTTTAGAAAAATCATTTACATATGGGTCATCTTTATAATAGTTTTTATCTTCATATTGTCCAGTTAAAGAGATATCAAGATACTCATCTTCAGTTGCATGAACATGTTTTTTACCTGTTCCAAGAATATTAGCAGTTAAACGCCACTCATAAGACATAGAGTTACCTTGTGCTGTACCGTGATATCCTTCACCATTATATATACCTAACTCTGAGCTAAAATAATCTGTTTTAGTTTTGAAATTGATACCTATATCTGCTGAATTTGTCAGGTCAGCTGCTGTTCCATCTTCAATAAATGTTTTTGAGATAGAACGATATAGCCATCCATGATGTTCTTCCCAGTCAATCCAAGTTCGGTGAGCTTGACCAAACTCTACACCTGTGTATGGAAGAACATTATCTAAATAAAGGAAAGCATATTTTAAACGAACTTTCCAATCACCTGTGTCATCTTGATGGGTATCAAGAGTAATTCTCATATAATCTTTTTTATTCCAGTAAGCTTTAACTTGTAAATAGTTTCTTCGAGTTTCAAATTTACTTGTATCACTGTTTGCAGATGTTTTATCATCAGTATATGTATACCCAAGATAGTGAACACCACTGAATTTAAGAGTAGGAACACCAGACTTTACTTTTACACCAAGCTTTTTGTTAATTTTAGAAAGCATAGTTTGCTTTTCAATGTACTGCTCTTTTGCACTTACAAAATCACCAAGTTCTACACGATTTGCACCTGGCTTAGTATAGATAGCACCTGTCTCTGTGTCTTGATAAAGTGTAATAGCTGCTGCATTTGCTGCTGAACCAAGAGCTGCTAAAGCTGCAAGAGATAAAACTGTTTTTTTCATCATGATTCATATCCTTTATATTTATTTTTTAATTTTTGAATACTAAATTAGTAAATTCCGTGTTCTTTCCAATAACTTCTGATCATATCTTTAGTTTGTGCAGGAAGTGGAATATAACCAAGTTTTTTCGCATCTTCATCACCATTTTTGAATGCAAAATCAAAGAACTTGACTACCTCTTTATTCATCTCTGTCTTCTCACGAGGAAGAAGAATGAAAGTTGCCGCTACAATTGGGTAGCTGTTGTCACCTGGCTGAAGTGCAAGAATTTGATAAAAATGATCTTTAGCAGTCCATTTTGCATATTTTGCGGCTGCTTTGAAGTTTTCTTCTTTTGCTTCTACCCACTTACCGCTTTTTGTTTGAAGAACTGCTGCTCCAAATCCATTTTTCAGTTTGTAAGCATACTCAACATAACCGATGCTGTAAGGGTTTTGAGAGATTAGGCTAGAAACACCTTCATTACCTTTACCACCAAGACCTGTAGGCCAGTCAAGTGCTTTACCTATTCCTACATTGTTTGCCCAATCTTCACTAACATGTGCAAGGAAGTAGCTGAAGTTGAAAGTTGTACCAGAACCATCTGCTCTGTGGCAAACTACAATCTCTTTATGAGGAAGTTTAACACCTGGGTTATCTTCTGTAATTCGTTTATCATCCCAGAATTTAATCTTTCCAAGGAAGATGTCAGCAAGATCTTTGTTCTCAAGCTTTAATTCGCCATCTTTAACACCTGGAATATTGTATGCTGCAACGATAGAACCTATAACTGCCGGGAATTGATATAGACGTTTTTTGTCTAATTTTCTAGGTTTTAAAGGTTTGTCGCTTGCACCAAAATTTACAGTTCGAGCTGAGATTTGTTTAATTCCACCACCTGAGCCGATAGATTGGTAATTCACCTGATTGCCGGTATTTTTTTGGTAAATATATGCCCAGTCAAAATATACCGGAGCAGGGAATGAAGCTCCAGCACCACTGATGTTTCCTGCGCTTGCTGCGATAACACCGGCTGCTAGAGCCGCAACTGTCTTCTTAAGCATTCTTACTCCTTACTTGTTTTTACGACGAGATTTTAAAATAGTAAGGATACAGTTTGGTTACAGTAGATATAATGATTGTTACCAAACTGTTACCAAATAGGTCTAAACTTATGCAATCTATTTTTATTATTTAATGAAAGGTAAAAGGTATGCTTTCAAATTTTCAAGAGAAGCTTGATCAAATCAATCATATGATGCAAAATTTCGCCGAAATGATCATAAAGAGCGAGAAATTATGTTTTGATGGTTTCAAAGAGAAAGATATGAATCTATTAGATGAGGCACGAGATACTATAAAAGGCTGCAGGGTAACAGCAAATGAGATAGATAATGAGATAATTAAGACATTGGCTCTGTATGGACCAGAAGCAACAGAGTTGCGTGAAATGGTTGGGTATTTAAAGATTACTAATGAGCTAGTAAATATGGCTGGCAGTATTAAGTCTTATGTAAAGCATAACAAAGCTTTAATTGTAAGTGATTTTAATATGGAAGATATGAAAGACTCTTTTATTCCTCTTCATCAGAGTGCATATAACTCTATTAAACATATGGTAGAGATGATTGATTTGAAAAGAAGTGAAGAGGAGATTCGTGCTCTTTTTCGATCTATAAAAGTTGAAGAGTCAAAAGGTGATGATCTCTACTCAATAGTACAGAAAGATATTTCTGAAATGCTTTGTCATATTGATGTTGATCCTTTGGATTATATGACAGTTTTGAAATTGGCTAAAAAACTTGAGAATATAAGTGATCATTCGGTTAATGTCGCTAAGCTTTTACTTTTCATAAAAACTGGTGGAGAATTGGAGAGTTACTAATGGCTCTAATTGCTATTATAGAAGATGAACAAGATTTGCTAGACCTTTTAGAGTATCATTTGCAAAAAGAGGGTTATGAAACTTTTGCAGCAATTTCAGTTAAACCTATTGAAAAACTTCTTGAAGAAGAGACACCTGACCTTATGATTGTAGACAGAAACCTTCCTGGGGTAGAAGGTAGCGAGTTTGTCCAACAATTAAGAAGCAGAGGTTACAATATACCAGTCATTTTTCTTACTGCTAAAGTTTCTGATACAGAGATAGAAGAGGGTTTCTTGCGTGGTGGAGATGATTATGTTACAAAGCCATTTAATGTAAAAGAGTTGATGCATCGTGTTCGGGCAGTACTTAGAAGAAGCAAACCTGAAGAGAGTAGTGAAATTATATATAGGGATATTACAATAAAACCTAAGAGTTATGAAGTCTTTATTGATGGCAAGAAGATTGATTTAACACGTTTGGAATTTAAACTTTTACTTGAACTTGTTACACATAAAAATATGGTTTTAAGTCGTGATCAGCTTCTTGAGAAAGTTTGGGGTGATGATGGAGACTATCAGGATCGTACTGTAAATGTTGCAGTTAATCGTCTAAAAGAGAAGATTGATCCAGATAAGAGTAAAAACTATATTAAATCAATTCGAGGGGTAGGGTATCAGGTTTGTTAAAACGTTATTTTAAACTTCCTCAGATATTTTTTATCAATTTTTTACTTTTACTTTCTGGTACATTGTTGATAGCATCTTTTATTGTTTATTACTCTGTGCAAGAGATTGAAGTCAAACAGTTTACAAATCAGCTTAGAAGTGAGATCGCTTATGTTCGTACTAGGCTAGATGAGGGAAAGTCTCTTGAAGTTGCAGCTAATGAGATGAGTGAGATAATGGGACGACCTTTAAGGGTTACACTGATTGCAATGGATGGAACGGTACTTTTTGACAATGAAGCAGATGTAAGCAGTATGGAAAATCACGCCAACCGTCCAGAAGTTATGGCTGCAAGAAGAGATGGTTTTGGTACAGCAGTTCGTTACTCCCAAACAGTAAAAAATGATCGTATTTATGTTGCAAAGACTATTAAGTGGAATTCAAAACCTGCAATATTGCGCCTTTCAGTTTCATTAGAAACTATTATGCAGGATTTTAGGATGCTTTGGTTTCGCATGGCATCTGTATTTCTATTAGCATTAGTAACAGGATATTTTATAAGCAGAGCTTTACAGAGACGAATTGATGAAGAGCTTGGAAAACTTACAGATTATCTAAAAGCAATTGCCGATAAAAATTATAATGCCAACTTTAGTGCCGGATTCTCTAAAGAGTTTACAACTATTGCGGTATTGCTCAAAAAGCTGGCTAAACGGCTTGAGAAAAATGAGAAAAAGAAGCGTAAATATAATGCAAAGATCAGACTTATCAGTAAACAGCGCAGTGATATGATCTCTGCAATAAGTCATGAGTTTAAAAATCCTGTAGCTGCCATTATGGGATATACTGAAACACTTTTGGATGATGATGGCGTACCTGTAACTATTCGTAAAAAGTTTTTACAGCGAATTGAGCAAAATGCCAGACGTATTACACAGATGATAGATCGCCTAAGTTTTATGACGCGTATGGAAAGCAGTGAAATTCAGCCTGAAATGAGCGGTTTTGATATGGAAAAAGTTGTTAAAGATGCTATCTATACCCTTAGTCAGAAGTATCAGGGCCGAAATATAAAAATTCAAAGCAAACCTGTAAATATTTATGCAGACAAAACCATGATGGAGATGACAGTCATTAACCTTATTGATAATGCACTAAAATACTCTGAAGATGATGTTGAAGTAGTACTAAATGAGAAGGAGTTTTGTGTTATTGACAAAGGAGATGGAATTCCTGAAAAAGAGATTGATGAAATTACTAAAAAGTTTTATCGAATCAATAAAAATAGCTGGGACAACTCTATGGGGTTAGGCTTGGCAATAGTTTCTTATATTCTTAAACTACATAATTCACATCTGCACATAAGCTCTGAAGTAGGAAAAGGTACAAAAATCTGTTTTCATATACCTTCTTTTTCTCAAATCAAAAGCTAATTTTAATTTTATTTACCAAAAGTTTAAAATGGATTTTAAGATTTATGTTATAATCATATAAAAATTAAAATGGATTTTAAATGATAAAGTATATTCTTAAAAAGCAAGTTAGAATAATTAACTCCATCTCTCTTAATTTTATTAGAGAAATATATATGCAAAAACTTATCTCAACAAATAGGCTTGTTGGGCTTGTGGGACAAAGAGGAGTTGGTAAAACAACTCTTTTGCTTCAATACTTAAAAACAAACTATAAACCAACGGAATATCTATATTTTAGTGCTGATGATGTATATATTATAGATAGCTCTATTTATGATATAGCAGATGAGTTTGTAAAACTTGGCGGAAAAGTTATAGTTATAGATGAGATTCATAAATACAACAATTGGGCAATTGAGCTAAAAAGCATATATGACTCATTTCCTGATCTTATTATAAGATTTAGTGGTAGTTCTATGCTGAATATTTTGGATCAAAAGTATGATCTTAGCAGAAGAGCTGTTATATCTTATGTTAAACCTCTCTCATTTAGAGAGTTTTTAAAACTTTCGCAAAACATTAATTTGCCGCAATTTAAATTAGATGAGATACTTGAAAAGTATAATGATATAAGTTCATCTTTGGCTTTGGAACATCCTACTCTTTATAAAAACTTTCTAAAATATCTTCAAATAGGATACTACCCATTTTTTATGGAAGATGAGATTGAGTATAAAAATAAACTCTTTAATGCGTGTGATAAGATTATCAATGAAGATATTCCATCCTTAAAGAAGATCGACTTTACTCATTTGTCTCTCTTTAAAAAGTTTATTGCAAAACTGATCTACTCAAAAGTACCATATAAAGTTAATGTTTCTGCACTTAGCAAAGAGTTTGGCATATCTCATCCAACACTACTGACATATTTAGATATTTTAGATAAAACAAAGATCATCAGAGCGATAAAAAAGTATTCAAAGAAGGTATCGCAAAAGCCAGATAAGTTACTCTTTTCAAATACAAATTTGCTCTATAGTTATGCTGATGAGTTTGGAGTAGAAGTTGACATAGGTACTGTTAGAGAGACATTCTTTGCAAGTTGTTTTGAAAATATCTATTATAGTGATATTGGAGATTTTAGAGTAGATGACTATATATTTGAAATTGGAGGTAAAAATAAAAGCTTTAAACAGATAAATGGCATAGAGAAAAGTTTTTTAGTAATTGATACTGACTACAGTATGGAAAGAGGTAAAATACCTCTTTGGCTGTTTGGTTTAATTTCTTAATTTTTCTCAAATCAAAAAAAATGAACTACCTTCCAAATTAATTTGAATCAATAAACTTCTAACTTATATATTGCTACTTATATAAGAAAATATTTTAAAAAAGAGTCTTCATTCAGCTTTAATTAAAATAATCACTGATAGACTGAAAATGTCGTGATATAGGCATTTAATAGAGTTCTAACAAGCTTATAAAATTTATAAGCCTGTTTGATGAGCCTATATTGAAGCACCTAGCATAAAAAATTCAGGAGGAGTCTATGAAGCTCGGCTTTTTAGTAGACCTGGCTCTTTGCATGGGATGTAAAGGGTGTGAGGTCTCTTGTAAAGTGGAAAATGAAGTTCCGCTTAGTATGTGGCGTTTGAGAGTCAAGTATGTTGATGTGGGAACATTCCCTGAAACTAAAAGAACATTTACACCTCTTCGATGTAACCATTGTGAAAATGCACCTTGTGAGCGTATCTGTCCAGTTAGTGCATTGCATTATCTTGAAAATGGCATTGTAAATGTAGATAAAGAGCGATGTATAGGGTGTGCAGGTTGTGTAATGGCATGTCCATATGGTGCAATCTACATAGATCCAGAAACTAATACAGCAGACAAATGTACATATTGTGCTCACCGTGTTGCCGGAGGTATGATGCCTGCTTGTGTTGTTGCTTGTCCTGTTGAAGCAAATATATTTGGAGATCTTGATGATCCGACAAGTAACATTAGCCGTTATATTATGGAGCATCAGGGTAATGTGAAGGTTCGCAAGCCTGAGAAAAATACTCATCCAAAACACTTCTACACAAGTGGTGGTGAAGTTAACCTCAATCCATTGGCAAGCAAGCGTGAAGAGGGTTATAACCTCTTTAACAATATAACGCACCTAAAACATGTTGGAGGTCACTAAAATGGTTGAACATACTACTGCTGCGACCAATGCAATCGTAACCCTTGATGTCGCACTTCCAGGAATTATATGGGGTTGGATGATTACACTGAATATGTGGGCAAAGAGTATAGGAACCGGTGTTGTTCTTATAGGTGTCTATCTTTTGAAAAAGTATGGAGACAGAGTTGCAAGTATTAAAACACTTATGCCTGTAGTCTCTTTTATTTTTCTAAATATATTCTTGTTATTTACTCTGCTTGATCTGCATCAGCCGCTTAGAATGTGGCATATCTTTTTCTATCCGCACTGGACCTCTGCTATTACTGTTGGTGCTTGGTTGGCAACTATATTTACCGGAATTATTTTTGTAATGGCTGCAGGGCATATTATGAAAAAGATTACTGATGAGCAGTATAACAAGTTAATGTGGGCAGCATTCATTTTTGCAATTCCTGTTACTCTATATACTGCAACAATTATGGGTGAAGCATCTGCAAGAGAGTTGTGGCAAACTCCTACTGAACTTGTTCAGATGGCATTGGCTGCTTTTATTGGAGGTTCTGCAACATATCTCATTTTAGGTGTTGGTGATAAAAATATTAAAAGAGATTTAGCAATTGTTTTAGCGGTAAGTGCTGCACTTTCATTCATTATCTATATGGGTGAGTACTATTTTGGTGCAATGAAAGCTGAAGAGGTTGCTGCAACAATCGCTTTTGTAAAAGATGGTGGTGAATACCATACAATGTTCTGGATTGGACAGACACTTGGATATATCCTACCTGTTGCTTTTGTGATTTTTGCACTTAGATCAGGAGCTAACAGTTTGCTCTCTTTAGCATCTATTTTGGCATTAACCGGTCTTTGGATTGCCAAGCATGTTTGGCTTGTTATTCCGCAATTGTTGAATCTTAGCTGATCGAGGAGAAGAGTATGATAAATGAAAATAGAAGAACATTTTTAAAAGGGGCAGCATTTAGTGTTGCCGGTGTAACATTGGCTACAGGAGTTTTTGAAACTGTAGCAGAAGCCAGCAAAGATACTACAGCGGAGTTTACAAATACACCAGAAAGCTTGGATTTTTATCCTCCTCTTGAAAAGTGGGATAGTTTCAGAGAGCTTGACGGAGATGACTGGAAACGTGGAGGTATTGATCGTAAGGGAGTTAGAAGTGAAGATAACCCTGATGGTATAGAAGTTCATGACTATACAATAGTTCCTTGTGTCTGCTCTAACTGTGAAGCAGGATGTGGTTTGACTGCATGGGTTGATAAAAAGAGTTTAACTGTTAGAAAATATATGGGTAATCCTTTGCATAGTGGAAGTCGTGGACGAAACTGTGCTAAAGGTTATGCTGTTGAATCACAAATGTATGATCCTGATCGTATTCCATTTCCTATTAAACGAGCTCCTGGTTCTAAGCGTGGAGAGGGAAAATGGATCCGTATAAGCTGGGATCAAGCATTAAAAGAGATTGGTAAAAAGATGCATGATACGCTTAAAAGCGGTGATGAAATCTCTAAAAAATCGATTATGTACCATGTTGGCCGTCCTAATGAAAATGGTTTTGGACATCGTGTACCTCATACAATGGGGCTTGATGGTTATGATTCACATACAAACATCTGTTCTGCAGGTGCTCGCCAAGGCTCAATACAGTGGGCAAATGATGACAGAAACTCTCCAGACTGGGCAAATGCAAAGTTGGTTTTCTTACAGTCTTCACATGCCGCTGATGCAGGTCACTACTTCCAGCAGTCTGCAGGATTGATTGCAGATGCCCGTAAGAAGGGTGCAAAGATGGTCGTACTTGATCCACGACTTAGTAACTCTGCAGGTATTGCAGATCTTTGGATTCCTGTATGGCCTGGAACTGAGACGGCACTATACCTTTATCTTGCAAATCGTGTTTTAAATGAGAAAGATAAAAATGGAGATGACTTGATTGATCATCAGTTTGTCAAAAACTGGCTCAACTGGGATCGTTTGATGGCAAACAAAGAGTACCTGAAGTTTATGGTTCTAAAAGGGTATATCTCTAAAATGCCAAAAGATGAGAGCTATGAAAGTTTCATCTCTTTAATGAAAGAGCTTTATGCTCCATATACACAAGAGTATGTTGTCAAAGAGTGTAAGCTTGAAGGTCAAGAGTATAAACTGGACAAACTTTTTGAAATGTTCATAGAAGCTGGTCCAAAGATTGCTACATATATTTGGCGTTCTGGTGCCATTGCTCACCGTGGTGGATGGATGATAACACGTTCAGCATTCCTTCCACTTGCTCTTCGTGGTGCAATGCGCGGTGATGTTGGTGGTGTAAGCTGGCACCATTGGCATAAGATCTCAATTGGCGGTAAAGGTGATGCTGCAACTGTTGCAGGTAAGAAAGCACCAAAAGTTGATGTATGGAATGAGCTTGCATGGCCACCTGAATATCCACTTTCAACATATGAGATGAGTTTCATTCTACCTCACCTATTGATGGATGAAGAGTGGCAGAATAAATGGAAAGCACGTGGTTTAAATGTGCCGACAAAACTTTCTGTTTGGATTCCACGTATGTACAACCCTGTCTGGATCAATCCGGATGGATTTAGATGGATTGAAGCTCTAAAAGATGAAAGTAAAATTGAGATGAGTTTCAACCTTTCTCCAACTTGGTCTGAAACCAACTGGTACTGTGACTATGTTCTTCCAACAGGTCTTGCAGGTGAGCGTCACGATCAGCAGTCTGAGCCAACCAAACCTGAACAGTGGACTGCTTTCCGTCAGCCAGTTCTTCGTGTTGCGCTTGAAAAGATGGGATGGAAACCAAAAGTTGAACATCGCGGTACACTTGAAGCACACATTAAAGCTGGTCTTGGTGAGATTTGGGAAGAGAATGAATTCTGGGCAGAACTTCTATGTCTGCATGTCGATCCAGATGGTAGCCTTGGTATTCGAAAGTATTGGGAATCTCGTAAAAATCCTGGTAAACCTGTTACAGTCAAAGAGTACTATAATGCAGGTTTCAGTCTTCTACCAAACTTAAGAAAAGCAGCTGAAGCAGCTTATCCGAATAGTGAGTATCCTTGCTATGAGTTTATGCGTGATAGAGGTGCTTGGACAGAAAAGACAAATGTTTACAGACCACAAGAGAAAGAGCTTGAGTTTGATGGAACTTACTACCATGCTCATGGTCACAAATATCATGTTGATGAGGTAGAAAAAGATAAGTTTGGCGTACTTTGGATTACAGATCACGAAGGTCGTAAACGCTCAATTGGTGTTGAAATTGACGGGAAATTGCATGAAGGGTTCCATACACCTGATAAAAAACTTGATCTCTTCTGTGAGTGGTTAATTGATTGGAAATGGCCTGAATATGCATTGCCTATTTACCCTAGAAATGCACGTGAATATGACAAAATGATCCACATTGTATCGCAGGTACACCATCGCTATATGACTAAAGAGAATGAGTTCTGTCTGAATACTGTATTTAGATTGCCATATAACATTCATACTAGAAGTGTTAACTCTAAGCATCTTATGGAAATAAGTCAGAACCACAACCCTGTTTGGATCTATACTAAAGATGCTGAACGACTTGGCATTAAGCGTGGAGATGCTGTAAAAATCCGCATAGTAGATACTGTAAGTGGTTTGGAGAGTGGTTACTTTATCGCAATGGCAGTTCCAACAGAAGGAACTATGCCGGGAGTTCTTGCTTGTAGTCACCACGCAGGACGATGGAAACTTAAAAATGCTGTTGAGATTCCTGGCTTTAAGCATGCATTGGGTGTAATGGGTGTAGGTGCACCTCTTTATGAAATGACAATGGATGGTAAGACAGGTACACTTAAACCTAAAGAGGGAATTGATAAGGGTATCAATGATCGTCCAAAATCTTGGCAGTTTAAAGAGTTTAACAAAGATCTCGATAACATCTGGTGGGATGGTTTAAGTGGTTCATGGCAAAATGCTGTAGCTCCTGTTCATCCAGACCCAATTGCAGGTAACCATGCTTGGAACCAAAAAGTTATACTTGAAAAAGCAGGTCCTGATGATGTGATCGGTGATATTTGGGTTAACTATGAAAACAATATGAAAACATACAAAGCTTGGCGTGACAAACTTACACGTCCATTGGACTCTAAAGATACTGAACGTCGTCCATATTGGATGCCTCGGCCAGCTGTACCATTGAGTAAAAAAGCTTACTCTTTTAAAGTAAAAGATCTATAAAATATATGCGGGGCAAAAGCCCCGCGATGGTATAATTTAAAGAGGTGGGAAGTGAGAATATTTTATATTAACTTCTTACTTCCCACTTCTTATTAACAGATAAAAGGTATTTAATGAACGATGTTTTAACTAAACAGCTTGCCCGTATAAATCTTTATGCTCTTATTTCACGTATTATGATGAAAGAGGTAGATGAAGATTTTATGGAAAAATTTGAGAGTGATGAGATGATACTCTCATTCTTTCCTAACTACCAAGAGTGGGAAAAGCCAAAGGAGCTTTCAAAAAAGAAGTTACTAGAATATTTTTTAAATGTTGATTTTACCAATCTTTTTGTTCTTCATCTAATTCCATATGAATCATTCTATTTGAGAGAAGATCAGATGCTTGAAACAGGTGGTGCAAACCCTGTTATTCAGATTTACAATCAATATGATTTTAGAGTTCAGCTTGACAAGGCTCGTGCAGTTAGTCCTGATCATATAGGAATTGAACTGGAATTTATGTATATGCTTGCAGAATCTGAGTATAAAGCACTGAAAAATAGTGATGAGAAGGCTGCCTGTGAGATAGCAAAAATAGAGCGAGACTTTTTAAGAGATCACCTTTTGCAGTGGGCTCCAATGTTTTTACAAAACATTAAAGCTGAAGCAGCAACACCTTTTTACTACGATGCAGCATCACTTACTCTTGAGTTTATGTTAAATGATTATGAGTATCTAAATGAATTAATCGTGAATGAGGGATGTAACTATACGCTATGAGCACTTTACAGTTTGATGTAGCTAAATGTGTACGCAGTGTAACAAAAAATTCTGAGTGTACAAAGTGCGTAGAGATTTGTCCGGTTGAAACGATGCATATTGCAGATAATAACCTTCCGGCATTTACTCCTTCACAATGTGTTGATTGTGGTGGATGTTTAGGTGTCTGTCCAACTGAGAGTTTAACTCTTAAAAATTTTGATGCTACAGAGTTTTTCTTTGAATTTGCTGCTTCTAATGAAGACCTTATCTCATGTCGTATTAATGTACCTTGCATTATGGCATTAAGCAGTGAGCATCTTATTTCACTAGCTCTAATTAAACCTGATCCTATTATTTTAGATATAGGTCATTGTCAGAATTGCCCTTATAAAGAGCCGCTATATGAGAGTATAGTTAAAAGTGTGGATGAGGCAAACTATATTTTAAGAGCCTGTGAGAGTGGAAAAGTTATTCGGCTGGAGGATGTTGGGGCTGAAGAAGAGGGAGTTGCAAAGAGTGTTGATGCAAATGATCGCCGAGCCTTTTTGGAGCGTCTCTCTTTAAAAGGTGCTATAAGAGCTAAAAAAGAGTTTGAAGAAGCAGTCGCTTCAATAGACGATGAGACTAAACTTCATACTATTGACATTGCCGATGTAGCTAAGATTCGCCAAAAAGAGTTGCCAAATAAGCGTAAAATACTATTTACTGCACTAAAAAGAGCACAGAAGCCATCTGTTTATCATACAATAGCAGAAGCTGATATCTCGTTTGCTTCTCAAAAATTCATAGATATGGATAGTTGCACAAACTGTCAAATGTGCTATCGCATATGTCCTACAGGTGCTTTAAGTTCAAACTCTAAAAACAGTAAAATCTATTTTGATGCAATGCTTTGCATTAAGTGTCGTGCTTGTCACGATACCTGTGAACCTGATAGTCTAAAACTTCAGCCAACGTTTGAGATTAAAGAGTTTTTTGAACCAACTCAAAGGCTTCTTGCATCATTTAAATTGGTACGTTGCAGTGAATGTGGTGTTGGTTTTACTTCATTAAAGGGTGAAACAGTTTGTCCACGCTGTGCATTGGAAGAGGAAGAGGCACTGGATCTTTGGGGATTAGAAGAGAAACCTGACGGTACAGTTGTTTTTAAAAGTAAAGAGGAATGATATGATTGATGAAGAGATTTTAAGTAAAGAGAGTAGATTGATTGCACTTTATGGCGTAAACTCTCAAACATCTCCATTTTTAAAAGTACTTAATACAACTTTTAAAACTCTTGGTTTAATCGATTTTGCAATAGGTTTAAATATTAAACCTGAAGATTTTGCATATATGGCAAAAGGTATGCCAAGCTCAAAAGTTACAATGGCTCTTTATGAACCTGAATTTCAGAGTGATATAGTGCCGTTACTGGATGTGCCTGACAGTTGTGTCAGTCAGAGTGGGTTATGTGACGGTGCTTATGCGAAAGAAGGAAAACTGTTTGGTAAATGTTTTTACAGAGAGAGTTTTGAGTATTTAGTAGCTTGTGAAGGCATATATTTAGCTGGATGTCGGGTACTCCTTCTTGGTGCAAGTGGAGTAGGTCGAGCAATTCTTCCTCTGTTGGGAAGTTCGGGTGTATCATTTATTGACGTAGCTGATGGAAGCGTTGAGAATGCAGCTTCAGCACTTGAAATAGCAAAACCGTCACTATCAGGTGTAAAAACAGATATCTCTTGGTTTCAAAATGGTATGGAAGTTGATGTTGAAAAGTATGACATAATTATTAATGCTATAGATTTATATGCTCATAGTGATAAAAAGTTGATCAAGTCAAAAGGTGAAAACAAAGATTTAGTTTTAATTGACTTTGTTAGAGGTAAGAGCAGTTTTGATACATTGTCAAAAGAGTTGTATTGTAGAAAAGTGGGAGACTTTCAATGGATGACAGCATCTGCACTATGTGTTGCAAAAGAGTGGCTTGATGCCAAAGTCTCTTGTGAAGATTATGAGACTATAATTAAAAGTTTTGGGAGATAAAAGAGATGAATGATTTAAGAAAAGAGTTTGAAAACTATATGCAAGATCGCTGCGTAAGTAGCTGTGAAACAGAAGAGGATACTTATGAGTATCCTGATTATGTAGAAGCTATAAATGCAGAGCTTATGCCACCTGTTAAAAGCGGTGTTTATATTAGCCGTTGGGATCTAAAGATGGTTGGTGATGCTATAGATGCATCAATTGCAATGGATTCCAGAGCTAGAATGTATAAGATGTTAATGCGTTCAGTTCACAATAAAGAGACAATGGGACAGCTTCTTGGTGCATTCTCATCTTTGATTGATGCAAAAACAGAAGCTTACCGTGAAATGATGGAAAACTACCCATCATCAGCTCCAATTTTTGAAGATAAAATTCAAAAGGCTGAACGTGTCAAAGCCTATTTTGATGAAGTTTTAAATACCTATTTTCCGGAGGAGTAGCGATTTACTTCACTTTTGAATATCCATATGCTTTTATACTACTCATTTTACTTCCCTGCTTTTGGAAGTGTCGGGCAGGGATTATAAGTTTTTATTTTCCAAAAACAGAAAGAGTAGGTACAACTGCTTCGATTTTGCAAAAAGAGCCTTTTATTTTTGCTTTTATTTATACTCTGTTTACTGTTTCACTTGCATCTCCTATATTTTATGATCGAATTTCTGCAAGTGAACGCAATGGTAGAGACCTTGTACTTGCTCTTGACAGTAGCGGTTCAATGGCTGAGTCAGGGTTTGATACTGAAAGAAAGAACTTAAGAAAATATGATGTTCTTTTAAATATTGTTGAAGCTTTTATTGATAAACGTTTTGATGATAATATTGGTTTAGTCATATTTGGATCTTTTGGCTTTACTGCAGCTCCTGTAACGTATGACCTTGTGGCTTTAAAAGAGATTTTGCATTTAAGTGATGTTGGTATTGCAGGGGAGAGTACAGCTATTGGTGAAGGAATTTACCAGTCACTAAGAACCCTTAAATTTGGCAATGCTAAGAAAAAAGCGATCATACTTATTACAGATGGCTACCAAAATGCCGGATCGGTTTCTATAAAAGATGCTGTAGAGATGGTAAAAAGAGATGGTGTTAAGATATACACTATAGGCATTGGCAAAAAGGGAATGTTTGATGAAAAGCTTTTAAAAAAAATCTCTGTTGAAACTGGTGGTCAAACATTTTTAGCAGTCAATAGTGATGATTTAAAATCTGTTTTTAGCAAGATAGATTCACTAGAACCAAGCCCAATTCGCTCACATATGTTAGTTAATAAGAAGATGCTTTATATATATCCACTGATTCTGGGTATGATTTTGTTAATTGGCTTGAAGCTAAACAGGAAGTCAAATGAGACTGCTCTATCCTGAATTTCTTTGGTTATTGATTCCTTTTGCACTTTTTGCCTGGCTAAGGTTTAATGAAGAGAAAAAATCTATATTGCCACTTCATCCAAAAATTGTGATTGACAGTAAGATAAAACCAATTGTACGTTTGGCACCATTTATTGCACTTGCTTGGATGTTAGCAGCATTAAGTCGTCCGGTTATTCAAGAGAAATCAACACAGGTTGCTCCATCACTTAAGACACTATATTTGGCTATTGATGCATCTGCTTCTATGCAAGGAGTTGATCGTAAGCCAAACCGTTATATTTTTGCAAAAGAGGCAATAAAAAAATTAGTTGAAAGTGATAAAAGTCATAAATTTGCACTACTGGCATTTACAACAAATGCTCTAATTATTTCACCACCTACCCAAGATAGCGAATTGATTCGTGCAGCGTTAGAGTCATTTAATCGTGAATTTATTTTGACTCACGGTACATCTTTAAAATCACTGCTTGAAATGGTGGCAAAAATGAGTGGTGAAAATAAAGAGTTGGTGGTTTTTAGCGATGGGGGTGACAGTGAGGATGTTGGAGAGTTGATCAAGATTGCTCAAAATAACAATATCCGCATATATGGAGTTGCTTGTGCAACAAAAGATGGAAGTAAAATTCGCGGTTGTAATGGCTGGTTAAAAGATGAGTCAGGAAGATTGGTTGTTTCAGTTCTTAACCCGCAGCTTGAAATATTAAGTCTTAAAACCGGGGGAGCATTGATCGATGAAAATACTCCTGACAAAATAGCTCAGGCAATTATTGAAAATGTAGAAGCTGTAAGGTTAAAAAAAGATAATGAAGAAGTAAGGTATAGAGAGCTTTTTTGGATACCACTACTATTTGGAATATTTTTCTTTTTATTAGGAACTATTTCTATAAAAACTTTTATAGTTGAAAAAGTAGGTTATAATATAAAAAAATGAGAAGAAAAAGAAATATTAAATGGAATTTGAATTTGATGAGAATAAAAGTAAAATCAATAAAATAAAACACGGTATAGATTTTATAGAAGCTCAAAAATTATGGGAACAGAGTGATTTTATATTTTTCCCTGCAAAAGAGGTAAATGGAGAAGAAAGATATCTATTGTCAGCATTTTTACAAGATAAATGCTGGAGCGCAATATTTACTATTAGAGATGGTAAAAT
Source organism: Hydrogenimonas thermophila (assembly GCF_900115615.1). Lineage (NCBI taxonomy): Bacteria > Pseudomonadati > Campylobacterota > Epsilonproteobacteria > Campylobacterales > Hydrogenimonadaceae > Hydrogenimonas > Hydrogenimonas thermophila. The sequence continues at coordinate 122,774 of NZ_FOXB01000001.1, forward strand.
AAGAATTATCAGTGTTAGAAGATGTAGAAAAAACGAAAAGGAGAGAATAAAACTATGATAACAACCAAAGAGTTTGATCAAATGTTTGATAATAAAGAAGATATTAGTAAGTATATAGACTATAACTCTCCACTTACAAAAGAAGATCTTATAAAAATGCTTGAAAAAAGAAAAAATGAACAGCTAACTATAGAGATAACAAAAGAGTTAAAAGATAAACTTGAAGAGAAAGCAAAGAAACTTGGATTAAAAATACAAGATGTAGCAAAAGTACTTCTAGCAAAAGAATTAGGTTTAATTTAATATTAACATTGTGAAAACTTTCAATCAAAAGATTTTAATGCCTTTACTTCTCTTAATAGGCATCAATCTTGAAGCAGGTCTATTAGAACTTTACAAGCTTCAGCAAGGTTACATTGCTTACCAAAACAGAGATTATAAAGAGGCTAAAGAGAAATTTTTAGCTATAAATCCGCCTCTTTTAGAGAGTAGGTATGCATTGGCAAACAGTTACTATCGTCTTGGAGCATATAAATTAGCTGGGCGACTCTACTTAAAATGCAAATCTAAAAACCCTGTTATTAAACAGAGAATCTTTTACAATCTTGGAAACTGTGCTTTTAAACTAGGTCGTTATAAAAGTGCTAAAGCATACTACATTAAAGCACTTCAGATAGGTTTTGATGAAGATGCCATAACAAATTTACAAAAAGTTCTTTTTCTTGAAGAGCAAAAGAAAAAGCGTATTGAGGCTAAAGCAAACAAAAAAGTTAAAGCGCAGTCGCAAAGTGGAAGTTCTGATCAAAAGCTTGAAAGTAAAAGTAAAAAGGCACTCTCTAAAAATCAAAGTAAAATGGGTGAAGGCAGTGGTACTTCAAAAGCAACCAAGTTAACCCAAATCAATAAAAATAGAAGCACTCACGAGAGTGTTAAACGACATCCGTTAAGTTCAAAAGTATATGAGATGATAAATAAAGGTTACATAAATGAAGAAAAACCCTGGTAATTTTGCATTTTTTCAGATACTCTTTTTGGTCTTGCCGCTATTACTCTTTGCAAAGGCAGATTTTAAGTATGAGCTTCATTTAAACAAGCATACAGCTTTTGTTAATGAGCCTATTTTTCTTACATTTAAAGTTTGGCAGACTGATCCTAAAAAGATTATGTTTTTTGAGTTTGCACCTGTTGAAGATAAATCAACTTTTGAATTGAAACTTCTTAGGCAAAAAAGTAACAAATCTCTTAATGGAACCTCTGTTACATTTGAGTACCTTATTTTCCCTAAAAAGCCTGGTAAAACTCTTTTAAATCTCTTCTTTTTAGTTAAACGTACAAGTGAAGAGAGGCTTGCTACCAACAATACAGGTGAGCCTGTTAAAGCAAAAGCAATCGATACAACAGATACACGTGAAGTGATTAAACCATTAAAACTAAATATTAAACCTTTGCCTAAAAAAGTTTCGCTTGTAGGTGATTATGAACTAAAAGTTTCTATTGACAAGAATCAAACAGAAGTGCAGTCACCTGTCTATCTTACGCTTATTTTAAAAGGAGTTGGTGCAATTCCAAAAAACATAAACCTAAAGCCAGTTATAGAAGATGTAAGAGTGTTTGATGATGAGCCAAAAGTATCTATTAATTATGATAAAGATGGAGTTCATTATGAAGGAAAATTTTCCTATGCGTTGCTTAGTGAAAAAGATTTTAAAATTCCAGCAATTGAAATAGATGGATTTTCTTATACAAAAAACCGAGTTTATAAGCTAAAAAGCTCTCCCTTGGTAATTTCAGTCAAGCCAGTAAATCTGAAGTCACTTGTAGATGAAAAAGATAATCCACAATCAATATATGAAAGTTTCTTAAAATTTAGAGAGTTGTTTGTTTATTTACTAATATTTGTAAGTGGGTACATAAGTGCCATACTAGTTAGCTCAATACAAAAATTTGGGTATAAAAGAAAAGAGGGTAATAGTTTTAAAAAGGAGGTTAAGTCTGCAAAAGATGCTAAAACACTTTTAAAACTGCTACTTAGAGAAGATAGTTTGCGCTATAGAGTTTGGATCGAGAAACTTGAGGTTGAAGTTTACCAAGGAGGAAGGTCAAACTTGAAAGAGATCAAGAGGGAGATTTTAAAGAGCCCTGCTTAATCTTTTTGTAGTAGACAGAGAAAAAAACCATCCATTGTTTCAGTTGGGAGAATGCGAACAGATTTGCTTACATCTTCGCAGAAACTCTTTTTTCCCCATTTAGTTAAGCCAGAAACAGAGTTTTCAATAGGTAACTGAATATTCAAAACTTCTAATTCTGGATGCTTTTTTAATGCTTTATCTATAACCATTTCATTCTCTTCAGGAGCAAAAGAGCAGGTTGCATAAAGAAGCTTTCCTTTAGGTTTTAAGCTTTTGATTGCTGACTCCATTAGGCGTTGTTGAAGTTTTGACATCTCTTTTATTTTGCGTTCACTCCAGTAAGAGAAAGTTTTAGGATCAAAAGATCTGAATTTTGCTTCTGTAGAGCAGGGTGCATCAAGCATTACTCTATCAAACATAGCAGGACATTTAGCTCCTACACTGCGTCCATCAGTCATATAAGTGTGTGCTATTGTAACACCGCCTCGTTCTAAATTTGCTTTAAGTCTAAAGAAACGATCTTTTTTAGGCTCTACAACAGAGAGCCAACCATCATTTTTCATCTGTACAGCCATCATAAGAGATTTGCCGCCAGGGGCTGCAGCTAAATCAAGCACTGTTTCACCAGGTTTTGGACCTAAAACAATAGGTGCAAGCATAGATGATAGACTTTGGATATAGATTTGTCCATTTTCAAAAAGTTTAGAGTGGGTAAGTCTATCTTTCAATTGAGCCGGTACAGTAAAAGCTTCACTATACCATTTGACAGGTTCAGGATGTAAACCTTCTGTTTCTAGCTCTTTTAAAGCAGATTCTATATCTGTTTTTAGAGTATTTACTCTAAATGATACTTGTTTGTGTATTTCAAATGTTTTTAAAAGGTTATCACTGTTTTCAGGATAAATTTCACAAAACCGCTCAATAAAAATTTCAGGAAGCAACATTTTATCCCAAAAGATTAAAGTGTTTAATTGTTTGAAGTACTACTGCGCTTGAGAGACCTGCTGCTGCACCAGCAACTAGGTCATCTCCCATAACTCCTACTCCTCCAGGAGCATCTCTGTCTATGCGACCTATGATTGATGGTTTTTTTATATCGTAAATCCTGAAAAATAGAAAGCTTAATCCAGCGGCTATTGGTGAAATACCGCTAAAACATAGAGCTAGCCAAATGCCGGCAATTTCATCTATAACAATCCGTTTATCATCATGAATACCGCTTTTTTTTTCATAGTTATTAATTTCACGTATTCCAAAAAGAGTTATTAGAATAGTTAAAAGAAAAAGAGTTTCAATTGGAAAATAAGAAAGAATTGCTACTCCCAAAAGCAACCCGACAATGGTTCCCCACGTTCCTGGAGCATAAGGTAAAAGCCCACTGCCAAGTCCAGCTAAAAACAGTTTCTCTTTAAGATTCATTTTTACTCTCCATTGTTAGCTAACTCAATTATTTCAATGATGTTGTATGGTAAAGTTTCATTAATTTAATATAGAAGTCTTCTTCACTTTGTGTCTCAAGCAGACCGGATCCTGGCATAAGATCGTAGTAAATTTTCTCAAGATTATCAAATCTGTTAGGGAACATATAAGCCAAAATCATTGCCGATATCTCTTTTCTTACCAGCACGGCAGGTGGCAATAAACCTTTTTTAAGAAGTTCTAAAATTGAGTCTGCGTGGTATGAAATGTGGTGATGCTCACCATGAGGACAGGTTTTATTGCTTACAAGGGTTCTACATATATCGCAGTATGCATACTCAGGTGCAGTGTGGATTTCAATTTTAAACCCTTTAAGGTGATCAAATACTGACTGAATTCTGTTTTTATCGTAAAAAGATCCTAATCCAGCATGGTTTTGACCAATTACCAACTCATCACACCCATAGTTTTGAGCCACCAAAGCATTTAGAATTACTTCATTATATCCGGCAAATATGTATGTATATTCTAATGGAACTATAATTACACGGTTTGCAGGAAGGTAGGTTTTAATGAAGTAATCCATTGATCGGTATCGTAATTCGTAAGGTAGAGTAGAGTCTTCATGATAAGGTTTAAAAAGAAAGATAACAACCAAATCAGAGCGGTCAAGTGTTGTACGAATTAGACGTTCATGTGCTCTGTGAAGAGGACGGGCTGCCATCATCATTGCACTTGTCTGTTTAGCTCCAATACGATTTTTAGCTGTAGTAATTTGATCTTTAATAATACGTAGTTTTGGATAATCTACCTCAAACTTTCCACTAACAGCAAACCGTCCCAAACGTTTCATAGTTGCTTGAACACCTGGGTGTGATGGATTTTGTGTACCGTAAATCTCTTGAACACGTTCATTTGGATCTATTTCAAATACTTCATTAACTTCAATCCATCCAACTGTTTTATGATTTACCTTTAGTGTAACTATTTCACCTTTTTGAAGAGACTTAAGCACCTCTTCATTTCGTTTTCCTTTTGGAGCTAAGATAAATGAGAAAGGGAAACTGTGGTTTTTATACAGTTTGGTCCGTTTTACCTCTTCAGCAGTCTTTTTGTCCATCAATCCATCTACTGGATATAAAAGACCCTCTTGCACCAGTGCAAGTGTTGACAGTGCTTCCTGGTCAATAAAAATCGCTTTGTCACTTTTTCTTGAATATTCCATACTTTTTCCTCTTTTCCCAAAGCGATTTTCTAGAGATCCCAAGCTTTTTACTTAATTCAGTATCAGGAAATTTACTTTGATAATTATGAATGATAAATTTAACATAATCATCTATTGTAAGAATCTCTGTTCTATCAAAAATTTTATGCTCACTGACAAGTTCTATAGTATGCAGTTCATCATTTTCAAAATTTTCAGTTGTTGAGGTTATAATATTTTTGCCTTTTACAGCATTTAAAAATGCCTCTTTTTCACTCTTTTTAAGTGTTTGAAACTCTGGCATATATGCAATTGCATCAATTGGCAAAGACTCAATTGCCTGAATTGAACCAGCTTGGCTTAGTGGCAAATATTGCAGTGGTCTTTTCATCTCTTTCGCTAGTGCAAATGCAAAAGCATCTGCCTGTTTTTGGTAGTTTGTCTGAACCATCAAAGGTAGCGGATAATTCATGGTTTCTGGTAGTTGAATATTTCCAAGCTGATGTTTCAAATATGTTTCATAAAGTTCACACTGTTTTTGAAGCTGTTTAAAGCTGTGATAATGCTTTATTTTTCTAATGAGCTCTTCAATCATAAATGGTTTTTGAATATAGTCATGAGCCCCAGCTTTAAGTGGATCAGTTACAGTATCATTACTGATATAAGAAACCATTAACAAGATGATGTTGTCACTAAACTTTTTTATAATTGGGTAAAAATCTTGCCCCGACAGATTGGTAGATAGCAGAACAACATCATAATGTTCATTCTGGTTCAACGCATCATTAACAGTAGCAAATATGTCACATTCGTGACCAAAGTCTATGAGTTTACCGGCTATACTTTGTGCCAAATATATTTCATCTTCAACGATGATAATTTTCATGATTGTGTCCAGTCAAAATATTTTAATGTTGCAGTGGCTGAAACGGCTATACCCTCTTTACGCCCTACAAATCCCAGTTTTTCTGTTGTTGTCGCTTTTATATTAACACGATCAGGCGATAAGTCAAGTATATTTGCTAACGTTTTTGCCATTTTTTCTTTATATGGTGATAGTTTTGGTGTTTGTGCCATTATGGTTATGTCTGTATTGACAACTTCAAACCCTACATTGTAAATCTTTTGTATTACACTTTTTAAAAGTTCTTTAGAGTCTGCACCTGCATAAGCTTCATCACTGTCTGGGAAAAGTTGACCTATATCTCCCATACCTGCTGCACCAAGCAGAGCATCTATTAGAGCGTGAATGCACACATCACCATCTGAATGTGCTTTAAATCCAAAAGGAGAATCGATCAAAACTCCTCCCAAATACATAGGTTTTCCCTCTTCAAAGCCATGTACATCAAACCCATTACCAGTGAAATGAAGAGAGGTATCCGGTTTTTTCAGACAAGGAAGATGTACTAAATCTTCAGCATATGTAAGTTTATGTAAAGAGTTGCTTCCTTCTACAAAAACTACTTTACCGCCATTGCTGTAAATAGCACTGCTCTCATCTGTAAATATTTTCTCTTGGCTAAGTGCTGTTTTAAGCACTTCAGTTCTGCTTAATTGAGGTGTTTGTATTCGAAAGAGTTTTTCTCTATCTATTGGTTTTCCATCAAAATAGACTGTATCGCTTACTGGAAGGGCTGGAACAGCACAATCAGCATCTTTTAATTCTTCTAAAAGACGTTTGCAAATGGCAATATCTACACAGGCTCTTGCAACATCACTTACAAGTACCAATTTTGTCTTTACAGATTTAAGTGCATTAAGCAGTGAGCCTTGGCGAGATGAAGCTCCTTCTACAAAAGTATAATCTTTGAATCGTTGCATATAAAAAAGTTCATCTGGATGAGAAGTTATGATGATCTCATCAAAAAGATCCATCTTCTCAAACTCTTGTGCAACATGTAACCATAAAGGTTTACTTCCAATCCGTAACCACTGTTTCTTAACAGGTTTCTTAAAACGAGTTGCTTCACCTGCAGCGAGAAGCACCAAAGTTAAATCAGACAATTTTACTCCTAAAAAGCCCTATGTGTTACGAAATTATACACTAAGAAAGCTTGGTTTTATCTTTTTTGTGATAATTTTTAGCTAGTCAAGTGGGAGTCAAAGCAACTCTTGTCGCCAAAGGCGAAGTGTAAGTGACTGAATTTTATGATATAAATAGATATAGAATAATTTGGTGGGAGGGAATACCAATGAGAAAAGCTTGGGTAGAGAAGCGAAAAGATGATAAAGTAAGAACACAGATGTATTATGCCAAGCAGGGCATTATTACAGAAGAGATGGATTATGTAGCCAAAGTTGAGAATTTAGATTCAGAGTTTGTTAGAAGTGAAGTTGCTCGTGGACGTATGATTATTCCTGCAAATATCAATCACGTTCATCAAAAGCCTATGGCAATAGGTATGGGTGCAACTTGTAAAATTAATGCAAACATAGGTTCATCAGCTGTTGCAAGTGATGCAGCTGGTGAAGTTGAGAAGGTTAAAGTTTGCCAAAAGTATGGTGCCGATACTATTATGGACCTTTCAACTGGTGGTGATCTAGATATGATCCGTGAAGAGGTCATTAAACATGCTGAGGTTCCTATTGGTACAGTTCCTATGTATCAGATTCTTCATGACTGTAACAACAAGATTGAAGATTTGACAATTGATGCAATGCTTGAAGTTATTGAGCGTCAAGCAAAACAGGGTGTAAGCTATTTTACAATTCATGCAGGATTTTTGTTACGTTTTATGCCTATGGTTGCAAAACGTAAAATGGGTATTGTTAGCCGTGGCGGTAGCTTAATGGCTGCTTGGATGATGCATTACCATAAAGAGAACCCATTCTATACAGCATATGATGATATACTTGACATTTGCCGTAAATATGATGTATCACTATCTTTAGGTGACAGTTTGCGTCCTGGATGTCTTTATGATGCGAGTGACGATGCTCAGCTTAATGAGCTTAAAGTTCTTGGTGAGCTTACACTTCGTGCGTGGGAGAAAGATGTTCAGGTTATGATCGAAGGACCTGGTCACGTTCCTCTTAATCAGATTGAGCGTAACATGAAGCTTGAGCGTGAGTATTGTCATGAAGCACCATTCTATATTTTGGGACCACTTGTTACCGATATTGCAGCTGGATATGATCATATTTCAAGTGCAATTGGTGCGGCTGTTGGTGGATGGCATGGTGCAAGTATGCTATGTTATGTAACACCAAAAGAGCATTTGGGTCTGCCTAATGCGGCTGATGTTCGTGAAGGAATTATTGCCTATAAGATAGCGGCACACGCAGCAGATATTGCTCGTGGTCGTAAAGGTGCACGTGATATTGATGATGCAATGAGTGATGCTCGTTATAAGTTTGACTGGAACAAGCAGTTTGAACTTGCACTCGATCCAGATCGTGCACGTGAATATCATGATGAGACATTGCCACAAGATGTTTTCAAAGAGGCAGAGTTTTGCTCAATGTGTGGACCAAAATTCTGTAGTTATAAAATTAGCCAAGATATTATGGAAGGCAATGTTGATTTTAGCAATGTTGCAAGCTAAAGTGTATAATTTTAGTAAAAATAAAAAACTTTAAATAAAAGGAATGTGTATGACTGAAAGTCAAGTAAAAGAAGTTTTATCGAATGTAACCTATCCTGGTTTTACAAAAGATATTGTAACTTTCGGTTTCGTAAAAGGAATCGAAATAGATGGTGGTCGTGTAGCAGTTACTGTTGAGATTACATCAAGTGCTCCTGAAGTTAAAAAGGCACTTGAAGATGAGATAAAAACCAGATTGGAGATGGCTGGAGCATCGGAAGTTATTCCTATGATTATTCAGCCTAAAATGCCTAGAGAGACATCAAGCCGTGGTAAAAATATTGCACCACAGGTTAAAAACTTTGTTATGGTTAGCTCTGGTAAAGGTGGAGTTGGTAAATCGACAACTTCTGTTAACCTTGCTATTGCATTGGCAATGCAGGGCAAAAAAGTTGGACTTTTAGATGCTGACATTTATGGTCCTAACGTACCACGTATGATGGGTATTGAAGATCAACGTCCAGATGTTGTAGGCAATAAAGTTAAGCCTATCAGCGCTTATGGCGTAGAAGTAATGAGTATGGGTGTTCTTATGGAAGAGGGGCAGTCACTCATTTGGCGTGGTGCAATGGTTATGAAAGCTGTTGAACAGTTCTTGCGTGACATTCTTTGGAGTGATCTTGATGTACTTGTTATCGATATGCCACCGGGAACTGGTGATGCACAGTTGACTTTAGCTCAAAGTGTTCCTGTTACTGCGGGAATTACTGTAACAACACCTCAAAAAGTCTCTTTGGATGACTCTAGAAGAAGTTTAGATATGTTCCAAAAACTTCATATTCCAATTGCCGGTGTTGTAGAAAATATGAGCGGTTTCATCTGCCCAAGCTGTAATACAGAGAGTGATATCTTTGGACAAGGTACTGCTGAAGCAGTTGCAAAAGAGTATGGCAGTTCACTTCTTGCTCAAATTCCTATCGAGCCTGCTGTACGTGAAGGTGGTGATGAAGGAAAACCTATTACTTACCACTACCCTGAAAGTGAAACAGCAAAACGATACATCAAAGCTGCTGAAGATCTTTGGGCAATCATTGAAAAGATTAATGAAGAGGGTGGTGTTAGCAACGAATCTATCCAGCCAACAACCCCTCCAGGTGTTTCTGCTTGTTCAACTGCTGGTGGTGGACATAGTGGCGGTGGCTGTGGCTGTCACTAATATCTTTTGGTTCGACTCTTGTCGAACCATTTTAAGAATCAAACATTAAAACTCTACATTTTCCTCATATACTTTTTATACTCTACTTAATTTGGTTTATACTATTATCTTTTTATCCTACTAACAGAGAGATTTGGTTTAGTGAAAACCTGCCTATGGTTATCATTGTTATCATTTTAGTTACAACTTTCAAAAAATTTCGTTTTTCTAACATATCATATTTCCTTATGAGCATACTTATTTTTCTACACACTCTTGGAGGTCACTACACTTTTGCACAAGTTCCTTTTGAGTGGGTGACTGATCTTTTTGGGTTTGAGAGAAATCACTTTGATAGGGTAGCACACTTTAGTGTTGGATTATATGCTTTTGCAATTGTTGAATTTATGTGTCGAAAGAGGCTTATAGTAGTTCGTTGGGTTGCTTACCTTTTTGCTATATTTGCCATTTTAAGTGTTGCAAGTATCTATGAAATTATTGAATGGATTGTTGCCATTATGTTTTCAGAGGAGGATAGTATGGCGTTTTTAGGCTCTCAAGGTGATATTTGGGATGCTCAGAAAGATATGCTAAGCGATGGCTTGGGTGCAGTAGTGGCAGTAGCGATTTATCATTTATTGCCACCTTGGAAGGGAAGGTGTACAGATAGAAATTATTAACACTATTTTTTTGGAACACTCTTTTCAATTTTAAACTTTTGAGGTCTAACAGTTAAGTCTGTAACAACTCCATCTATCTTTAAAATATCTAAGACTAATTGGGCTATAAGTTCAGGCTCAAGGTAAGCCTCTTTATCTTCTGAAGGTTTAAATTTTAAATGGTCAAAAAAGTCTGTTTTTGTAATGTCAGGGTTTATAGATGTTACCTTTACTCCATCTTTTCTTACCTCTTCAAATAGTGAAAGAGAAAAGTCTCTTAAGCCACTCTTTGTAGCAGTGTATAGTGCTGAATATTTTGAGTGTTTAGTAGCTTCTATGGATGATATGTTTATGATGTGACCTTTACACTTTTTTAGACTTCTTAAAAGCAGTTTGGTTAAGATGATTGGAGCAGTCAGGTTTATGTCGATCAGTTTTTTTATTGTCGATATGCTTATAGTCTCATGCGGCTCAAAGATGCCAACTCCGGCACAGTTTACAAGAATATGAATATCATTGCTTTTTAAAATATCTTTTATCTCTTTTTCAAGAGAGGTTACATTTTCAAGTCTTGATTGTAGTTTTATAACGTTGTAACCGTTTTCTTGCAATTTTTCGCTTATGGCTTTTCCTATGCCACTTCTGTAGCCTGTAACTATTGCATTCATTTTTTACTCTCTATTTTTGCCATATAGCTCTTTTTCATATCATCTTCCATTTCATTGTTTGAAGTGTACTCGTACCCAAATACCTTTTTCCATAAGCTGTGGTCTTCCATACACATATAGAAATATACTTTTCCGTGCCACGGCTTAAAGCTTTCATAACAGTGTTTAAACATCTCCTCTTTTGTTTTCAAATCATACGATTTTTTACCATTTATTTCTGAAAAAGGCATCTGTAAAATTTTGCTTTTTAGCTCTCTTTCTCTAAGCTTTTTTATGACAGGTTTGATGAATGTGAGAGTTCCCATTGAGATTAGTACAACTTCATCCGGACTAAACTCATTTAATAGTCTGTCATAAATCTCTTTGTACTCATCAAGGTAGTTTTTATAGACAATTATTGGGTGGAAGTGAAAGCCTACAAGTACACCTTTGTCAGCCAATGCTCTTGCACTTTTTATTCTCTCATCCAAGCTTGCTGTTAAATGCTCTTCATTATCTATAACTGTTTGTGGATTTAAAGACCAGGTTACTATTATATTTTTGGGTACATCATTTTCCAGCAGGTACTTTATGTTGTTTGATTTGGTTTTAAATTCGAGTATTACATTTGGATTCTTTTTTGCAAAATCAAAGAGAGCATCTAAAACTCCTTCACGGTTTCCCCACATCAAAGAGTCACTGCTTTGTCCTGTACCTATGTGATAAATCTTATCTTTGTCTAGATTTAGATTTAAGAGTTTATTTTTGAAGTTTTTATCAAATACTACTTTATCTTGATTGTAAAAACTTTGTATGGAGCAGTAACTGCAATCAAATCCGCAACTCTCAACAGCATCTAATGTAAGCAGATTACAGCATCTTGTACCTTCGCTTGCTACAGGACAGCTTCCAAGTCCCAAATCTTTTTTATGTATGGTCTCTATTTTAAATGTTCGAGGGGTGTATGAGCTTAAGAAATTTTCATAGCTTTTTGTTTTTGACTGCATACTTTTATGGTAATTTACAAAATATTCAAAAAGTTTTTTTGCAAGCTGTTTACCCTCAAACTTCTCTTCTAAGTGGTGTGGAAATACTGCATCTAATGTTGGTTCATTCCACATCCTTAAATCTTTTTCTATGTCACTTAAAATTTTCTTTTGTGAAAAGGTAAAGCTATATTTTTCTAAATCCATTTTTCCCAACTTGATATACTATTTTGTATAAGTTTTTTTACAAAATCTTTTGGGGGTATTGTATCATCAAGATAGTCTGAAACAACTTTAAAGATAAATATATCTTTTTCATTTAGGTAACTTTTGGCTACATCTAAAAAATAGATTCCTTCCATGTCGTAGAGTGTTGAAGGGTGATATTCATTTTGATTGACTTTAGGCGTGTCTACTGTTTTTAAAGGGAGATTATCAATGCCAGGTAAGTGATGGTTAGTGCAAAATAGTGAGCCAATTGGAAATCTTTTATCGTTGCATCCTGCAATTCCTATGTTTAAAGCTTTAGAAATTTTGTATTTTTCAAAGACCTTTTCTAAGTTTTTTAAACTGTTCTCTTTGCCTATACCGCCAACTAAAAGAACTATTTTTTCATTTGTGTAAATTCTTGGATTTTTTTGTACCAGTTTTAGTTTATACTTTTCTATAACTGCTTGTGCTTCGCAAAGTAGGGCTGTATGTATAAGAGTCATTTAATGCTCTGTTGTGTAAAGTTAAGTAATTATAGTTTCAAGGAGCTGATATGAGCATTAATCCACCGAAATATACTTATGATGACTATAAGCTTTGGCAAGGGGATTGGGAACTGATAGATGGGTACCCTTTTGCAATGGCTCCAAGTCCATATGGTAAACATCAAAAGATAATGTCAAGATTAATACATATTTTTAGTCAAGAGTTAGAAGATTGTGATTGCGATATCTACCCTGAACTTGACTTAATAATAGATGAGAAAAATGTTGTTAGACCAGATTTAGCTCTATATTGTGAAGAGGTTGAAGAGTACCCTAAAGTTATGCCAAAGTTAACGGTGGAGATACTTTCTAAAAGCAGTATTGAAAAAGATGAGGATATAAAGTTTAAGCTCTATGAAAAAGAGGGTATTTTATATTACATAATAGTCTATCCAGATTTTGAAAAGGTAAGAGTTTTCAAACTTGTGAATGAAATATACAAAAAGGTTTACGAGGGTGATAGGAAGTTCAATTTTAAGTTTGATGAATGTGAAATTGAGATAGACTTTTTAAAAATTTTTAAGTAGGAGAAGATTATGGAGATTACTAAAAGAGTTACATTCATTGCAAAAGAGGGGTGTGAAGATAAATTAAAAGAGTTGCTTGAAGCTATGGTTATTCCTTCAAAAAAAGAGAAAGGATGCCTTAACTACAATATTTACCAATATAAAAATAATCCAAGAAAATTTATGGCAGTTGAGACTTGGGAGAATGAAGAGGCTCTTGATGGACATAAAAATTCAGAGCATTATAAAGTTTATAAATCGAGTTATGAGCCTTATACAGAGAAGAAATATACTGATGAACTTGACTATTTGGTAACACTATAATGGAAAATAGATGGAGTGATTTAAAGATTAGAGTCTATAGCTCTAATCTTTTAGGAGCCGATGAGAATCTTGTTCTTGCCGGTGGAGGCAATACATCTGTAAAGTGTGAAGATATTTTGTATGTAAAGGGAAGTGGTTGGAGTTTGGCTGAGATTAAAGAGGAGGGGTTTGCTCCTGTAAAACTGCAAGCTCTTCTTGATATGGTTAAAAGAGAGACTCTCAGCGACAGTGAGATGGTAAGGCTTCAAAGAGAGGCTATGATAAATAGAGATGCTCCAAATCCATCGGTAGAGGCAATTTTACATGCCATTATTCCATTTCAATATGTAGATCATACGCATGCCGATGCAGTTGTAACCATATCAAACTCTAAACGAGGCAAAGAGATCATAGAGGAGCTTTACAGTGACTTTGTGATAATCTCTTATGTTATGCCTGGATTTATTCTTGCAAAAGAGGTTTATGAATTAAGTAAAAATATCGATTGGCAAAAGATAAATGGGATTATTTTACATAATCATGGAATCTTTACATTTGATGATTGTGCAAAAAAATCTTATAGCAAGATGATCGAAGCTGTAAATAGAGCTGAAGAGTATCTTAAAGAGAAAGCAAATGTTGAGATTAAAGAGCAGAAAATTATAAAAAATTATGATTTAGAAGAGTTAAAAAGAGTTTTGTCAAAAGAGAAAGGCTATGAGGTTACTCTGAAGGTAGATAACTCAGACTTAGCAATTTTTTACTCAAATCAAGAGAATTTAAAAGAGTTTGTATCTCGTGGTGTTTTAACACCTGAGCATATTATTAGAACCAAACGGACTCCTTTAGTGTTAGAAGACAATGATTTTGAGCAAAAGCTTCAAGAGTATAAACGAGAGTATGAAAAATATTTTAAAACATTTGCAAAAGATGAAGTTATGCTAAACCCAGCACCAAACTACATAGTAGCAAAAGGCTTTGGAGTAATCTCAATAGGCAAAAATGAGAAAGAGGCTGAACTAATTAGTCAAATTGTCTCACATACTATGATGGCTGTTTTAAGAGCAGATAAGCTTGGAGGGTATGAGAGTATAAGCTTAAAAGATAGTTTTGATATGGAGTATTGGGAGCTTGAACAGGCAAAACTGAAAGCAAAGTAAGTATGGTGTAGTGTCTTACTGCACCAATTAGACTAGCCCATTCCGATACTAAGGAATACTTTTTGCTATAAAGCCAAAAAAGTATATTTATATCGGGAGAAAAAATGGAGCCAGAATTATTGAAAATTTTAAAAGAGCATATATCAGAACAGGCAAGACCACAGGGGAGACAGTATAGTTTGCCGGTAATAATGTTTTTATCGATAATAGCTATATTAATGGGAGCAAAGAATCCAATAGAGGTATATAAATGGATGAAAGCAAACGCTAAAAGGAAGGAGATAAAAAAATTACTAGGAGTAGAGTTTATACGAATACCTGGGAGATCAAGATTATATGATTTTTTTGAGATAGTAGATAAAGATGAATTAGAGACAGCTTTTAGA